>JAIDQV010000173.1 GCA_029062045.1 Clostridia bacterium | reverse complement strand
TTATTATATTGTATAATTACGATGTATCATTTTGCGGATATTTTGCGCAACCTAAAAAGTGATGAGATTTTATGCGCAAGTTCGCTTCAATAAATTTAATGGGAAAAGTGGCGCTCACTTTCCTTTCGTGCGCTTTTTTTGAGGTTTTATATGAAGCTGAAAAAGTTTTTGTTAATTTTGCTTGCGGCTGTATCCTGCGTTTGTCTTGGATTTGCTTTCGGCTGCAAAGATGAAGTTGAAGAGTATACGGTTAGCTTTGGACTGTCCGAACACGTTAAATACGTTATTGACGGCGAGGAAAAGGAAGAGCATCAAATGGTAGTTACAAAGGAGACTGTTGTAAGTTTTTCCGTTGTGGTCGAAGAAGGCTGTCTTCCCGAAACATTAGTTGTCAAAGCCGGCGGTGAAACTTTGCCTGCTACAGACGGGGTATATTCTTACCGCGTAATGCAGGACGTTACAATTTCCGCAACCGTATCTGAAGACTTGCTTGAAGGCGAGGGCACGCAGGAAAAGCCCTACCTCGTTTCGAGTTTAAAGGATTTGCGCTTTGTTGCGGACATGGTCAATTCGGGCTACGTCAATTACATTACTGGTCAATACCAGCTTGAAAACGATATAGATTGCGGCGGTGCTCAGCTTGACGTTATCGGGCACTTTGAAAACCCGTCGGCTTTCTTTGCAGGTATTTTTGACGGCAAAAATCATACCATTTCAAACTACACCATATCAACAAACGGTAAAACTTACGTCGGACTTTTCGGCTGCGTACAGATTAGTACTTCGACTACAACCGTAATGATACAAAACCTAAATTTGAGGAATTTTACTATCAACGCCACGGCTACTGACGACGGAAGCGTTTGCGTAGGCGCGGTAGCTGCGTTTACCGCAGGTGCAAACGTAGTTGCTTGCAGTGCAGAAGGTAACATAAACGTTTACGGTAGCGGATATTTTTCGTACGTAGGCGGTGCGGTAGGTATTCAGCAGTCTTTGTCTATTACAGCGGCGGACAATTTGTTATACCACTATCACGGCACCACTGAATACGTTCGTACAAAAGTAATGATTGTTGCAGACAACGGTTACATTTTGTCTGCGGGCGGCGTAGTCGGTCAGGCGCTCTCCTCGCATGAGAGAGGGGCTTCGATGATAATGAACAGCTATTCGGAAGGCAACATTTTCGGCGCAATGCGTTCGGGCGGCGTTGTCGGTACGCTTAGCGATTATTCGTCGGTAGCAAATTGCTATGCAACAGGTTTTGTCAGCGCAACCGTAACTTTCCCTGCGCAAGTTAACGATGTCGATTATTACGCTTATGCCGGCGGTATAACGGGGTATGCAGGCGTTGAAACGACTATTACAGACAGCTTTACAACCTGTACCCTCATTGCAGAGTCAATCAATACAGGCAATGCAACGGGTGATTTTTATGCGTATGCTTCACCTAAGACGGAGTTTGTAAACACAGTTACAGTTTTTAATTGTTATGCGGGCAATGATGCTAAGCCTACAAATGCGAATTTCATAAAAAATACTCTTGGCTGGCATGAAACTGACTGGGTAATAAATGACGGCGCTTACCCCTCGACGAATTTAACTCAGGGTAATATAGATTTCCGCATTACTTTAGATTATTCGGGTAAAACGGTTGACGGCGACGAGTTGAAGAAGAGCTACATTTCGATTAAAGACAGCGGTTACTTTGCATTCAGTTCTTACCTCGGTGATACTATCGACGAAATTATCGTTGCCGACGATGATATGCACGCCTCGTACGGGCTTTTCTTTGATGAAGAATGCACGAAGAAGGTGCATTACAGCTTTATTCCCACAAGAGATATTACCCTTTACGTAGGTTTTGCGGATTATTCCGAGGTTGCGGGAACCTACGAGTTCAAAGAAAAGGACAGAACCGTTAAGTTAATTCTTAAAACAGACGCGACTTACAGTTACGTAGACGTGAGGTCTTTCGAAGGTTCATACGTTTACGACGGCAAGACTCATATCATTACGTTCAACGACGCAATGTTTGCAAGGCTTTCAAGCAATACCGTTTTGAGCGAAGACAATACGCCTCAGCCTTGGCTGAACTATCAGCCTTATAGGTTTGTGGGCACAGGAAGCGTTTCCGAAGGTAAACTTTTCTTATACGACGGAACGTACTTCACTAACGACGGCGAAGATAATCTTCTTGTATTTAATTTGGCGGGCGCACAGTCCAATGTGAACGTCTTTAAAGGAACATGGGAGCGTTCTGCAACCATTAACGAGGTGTACGAGTTCAACAGCAATATGACTTGGACTTACACCTGGAAAGGACAGACGCCGAAGTCCGGCAGCTATACGGTTAACGGAAAAAATGCCAATTTAACCGGCGGTATAACCGCAACGGCACGTATAGACGACAACGGACTTCTTCATATAACCGAAACGGGTAAAACAGAAAAGGATTTCCGTCTTATAAACAGTTACCGCGGAAACTGGTATTCCAGCGAAAACGGTGATTATCTGGTTCTTGACGGTTGCGGCACTGAGAAAGCAGGCAGCGCAAACGCAATAATCGACGGCACAGTTTACGACAACCTTGCCTACGTTAAAGACGGTTTCTTTGACGCATGGAAACCCGGCAACGATTACGTTTACACGATTATAAGCGGATATTCGCTTTTCGGTTACTTCTATTACGATGTTACGACAAATACCATTACGGCTAATCTGTATGACGAAGGCAATTCGGGTTGGCTTGAATTCAACTTCGTTCTTCTCGATTATTATCTCGGCGACTGGATAGGCGAAGAAAAAGTAGACGACGTGCCTTTCACCATTATGAACTTCAACGGCCTCGGACTTTATAAGGCTGAGGGTAACGCGAAGCTCGGCTACCTTGTAATCAACGGAACGAAAGTGGCTTACGATTGTTCGGTTGACACCGGGCTGGACATCGAGTTTAGCTATGAAGGTAAGGATTATATCCTTTCCACCAACGGAGACGGTACCGTTACCGTTACGGCAAAAGAAGGCGGAAGCAGTAGTGCAAACCTTTACCGCAAGGACGTAATGGCAAGCACGCCACTTGTTGACGATGATAACAATATCTACGAGTTCGACGGCCGCGGAAGCCTTTCCAAGGGCGGAAAACTTACAATTACTTCTAAAGACGGCGAAAAAGTCGGCGAATACACTTATAAAATCATAAGCGGTTCAATTGAGGGTCGTCTTAATGAAGCCGGCAAAGTTGTAGAAGGTTACGATATTTTAATCAAACTGTATAAAGATTCTGTTGAAGTAGGTTATATTACCATAGGGGATCATTATCCTAAATTCTTTATCAGTATTACGGAAAAAGATGAAGACGGGGAAGAAACTTTAACAGAAAAGAACCTCGATTTGTATTTGCCGTTTGCGGGAAGACCCTGGTCGATAAGCGGACTTATGAACAGCTTCATAATCGGCAAATTCGATTTGACATACACGACGACGGGCACTTACAACGGTACGAATAACGTTCCCTTCGTGTACTACCCTCAATACAACTATATTTATATTTTCTACGGCAACCAATTCGACGGTTACGTTCGTAACTATTTATTGCTTCTTGACGACGGCAATATGATTGTATCGTCATACCCGTATTTCGTAAGCAGTGACTTGTGGTATTATGCTTCACCCAGCGACGAGTTTGTCGGTAAGTGGGATAATACCGTAACGGGTGCAGTGCTTGAATTCGACGGACTTGCAGACAGCAAATATGCGGTAGGCGTCGCTTTTGATTCGACCAACGGTATAACTTATTTATACACCCGCAGATTCGGCACGTTGTATATGTGGCGTGCAGATGACGAAAGCGTGGCTTACACCGTAACGTATTATCCCTACGATGACGAGCGTTTGGGCGAAAACGTTTACAGTAAAGAAGGCATAAGATTTGGCAGAATAGAGCTTACGCCGACTGATGTTTTAAGTAAGCCGATATTCACGGCAACAGATGAAAGCGGAACTAAGTACGAGTTCAACTTTGACGGAACCGTTAAAGTGGGCGAACAGAGCGGAACTTACCTTCTTAGCGTCGTTGACGGTGACAAAACTACGGTAGAAATTACTATCGACAAAAAAGTAACGACGGTTGAGGTAGACCACAACGGCAAAACCGTAAAGGTTACAGATTAATTAACAGTTTTTAGACAATTTAAGTTTCAGAGGAATTATAATGAGCTTATCAAAGAGAAAAATCAAAAATTCGGCGCTTGCTATATTGTCGGTTTCGCTTTGCGTGACGCTTACATCAGGGTTGGTGCTTTCAAATTTTAACGGTAAAAGCGTAGGGGCGAACACTAATGAAAGCCTTTCTTTTACCGACGTTACGCGTGATTACGACACAACGGGCTTGATGAAGCAGAACTTTAACTCGTCGTCCGTTATTTCCGCGCCTAAGGCGACGTATGAAACGAGGACGGTTATAGTTTCGTTGGAAGGCAAAAGCCTTCTTGAAGCGAAGAGCACAAGCGAAACGGTATCGGAATACGCAGAATCTTCGGTAGGCTTTAAACAACTGCGCGAACTTGACGAGGTGCAGAAAAACTTCCTTAACAGACTTAAATCCAAAAAAATATCCTATACGCTTAAAAGCAGTTATACCGCAATTGCCAACGCAGTTGCGATAGAAGTGGATACTTCTTACGTTTCCCAAATAAAGAATATGCCTGGCGTTGAAAGCGTTGAAATTGCAAGAACTTATCTCACGCCGCAGACCGTTGAGGCGCCTCTTGACGGCAACGGTGCGGTTAAGAACGATTCGTACGTATATAAAACGGGTATTTACGATTCTTCGGATTACAGCAGTAAGCCTTGGGGAACGGGTGCAGGCACGGTAGTTGCCGTTATAGATACCGGGCTTGATTACACGCACGATGCATTTTCTCATATGCCCGCTACGCAGCGGTTTAAAAAGAACTATATTACCGAAAAGGTGCAAAGCACCACGGCCTATAAAAGAGTAGCGGCGCTTGGCGGTTCTTTGACGGCGGACAACGTATACGTTAACGAGAAAGTTCCTTTTGCGTTCGACTATGCTGATACGGATGCCGACGTTTATCCCTCGTATTCCAACCACGGCACACACGTTGCGGGTATAATAGGAGGGCAGGCGGACAGTTATACTGATAAAGACGGAAATAAGGCAACGTATGAAAACGGCGATCCTATTCCTTTCGTAGGCGTTGCACCCGACTGTCAGCTTGTAATTTGCAAAACCTTTACCGATAACCTTGACGACCCTGCGCTCGGCGGCGCTGAGGCGGAAAACATTATGGCAGCGCTTGAAGACTGCGTTGTTCTCGGTGTTGACGTAATAAATATGTCCCTTGGCACGACTGCGGGCTTTACTTCGTCCGATGACGGCGATGAAGAGGGAACTACCTATAACAGAATTTTCAACAATATTCAGCAGGCGGGTATAAGTCTTATTTGCGCGGCAAGTAACGACTATTCCGCGGGTTTCGGCTCTAATTACGGTACTAACCTTGCTTCCAACCCCGACTCTGCTACGGTAGGCTCGCCTTCGTCGTATTATGCGGCTTTGTCTGTTGCGAGCGTAAGCGGACAGAAGTCCGAGTATATGCGTGATACGGCAGGCAATGCAGTATTTTTTGAAAACGCAAGCGACGGTAACTCGGTTTCTTACGATTTTGTAAAACAAATGCTGGGTGACGATTCTGAAAAAGAGTTTGAGTACGTAGTGGCGGGCACCGGTCAGTCGGCCGACTATACGGGCTTGGTTAGAAATAGGGTAAACGGCAAAATTGCGCTTGTACAGCGCGGCGGCAACACTTTCCAGCAAAAGGTTGAGCTTGCAAGCCTGAACGGAGCGATAGGCATTATCGTTTACAACAACGTTCCCGGTACGATAAGAATGTCCCTCGGCGACGTTGCCGACGATGATTTCGTTCCCGCGGTATCCATAACTATGGACGCAGGTACGCAGCTTAAAAAACTTGCGGGAAACACAAACGGCAGTATAGGTAAAATCACCATAAGCAAAAATCTTTCTGCCGGTCCTTTTATGAGCCCGTTCTCGTCATGGGGCCCTACGCCAGATTTGAAGATTAAGCCTGAAATTACCGCGCACGGCGGAGAAATTACTTCTACCGTCCCCGGCGGTTATGCGGAGCAAAGCGGAACTTCGATGGCGTCGCCCAATATGGCGGGTCTTACGGCGCTTGTAAGAAACTACGTTAAAACACTCGGTATTGCGACAAATTATACTCCCAGCCAGATTACTCAGCTTACAAACCAGCTTATTATGAGTACGGCAACCACGGCTTTTGACGAAGGCGGAGATGCGTATTCACCCCGTAAGCAGGGCGCTGGACTTGCAAATCTTGATAATATAATCGGTACGCGCGCATATATTTCCACACAGGAAGGCGACACATATTACTACAACGAGAAAGACGGTAGACCCAAGGTCGAATTTCAGGATGACAAGAAGAAGACAGGCGTTTACACTTTTAACTTCCACGTTAACAACTTCGATTCGGATAATGCGTTGAACTTTACGCCTAAAGCATTGTTTATGACCGAAACTCTTGCAAGCGACGGCATAGCGGTTGCGGAAAAGGCATATGCGCTTGACGATATCGCACCCGTCTTTACGGTTGGCGGTGCTACGGTTACCGAAATATCCGTGCCCGCAGGCGGCTCGGTGAATTTGACCGTTACTTTGAAGCTTTCCGCTGCGGAAAAAGAGTATATTGACAAAAGTTTCTCAAACGGTATGTACGTTGAAGGCTTCATAAAACTTGTGTCGGGCAATGACGCACAGTGCGACTTAACGCTTCCGTTCCTCGGCTTCTACGGCGACTGGGAACAGGCGCCCATGCTGGATATGGACGCTTACGAGCTTGCAAAACTTCAACAAAATTCGGCTTTGAATGATGATGAAAAGCCTTCGGCAACGGTTTGGGCAACCCAGCCTTACGCTTCGTACTGGAACGAAGATTACGTAATTCCTCTCGGTTCCTTCGTATATACGCAGGACCCCGACCCCTCAAAGCAAGAAATTTACGCCAACATGGAGTATAACGCCGTTTCCCGTTACAACGAGTATTACAACGAAGACGGAATAGGCAACTATCTTACGACGTATAACATTCGGTGCGTCTATGCGGGACTTTTGAGAAATGCCCGCTACGTAAAATATTATCTTTACGATGAAGCAACGGGCGAACTTGTATATGAAGGTCAGAAAAACAGAATAAGCAAGGCGTATGCTAACGGCGGTTCTGCCCGCCCTGCGTACCTTGAACTTAAACTTTCCCCCGACGATTTAGGGCTTCTTGCCAACGGAAAGTACAGGTTTGATTTCGAGTTCCTTTTCAACGAGAATTCGAAGCCTTCGGAAGAAAATACTTATTCGTTTGACTTCTACGTTGACTATGAAGCGCCCGTTTTGCGGGACGCGCGCCTCAGATATTACAACTATAAACAAGGTACCAAGGATAAGCAGAGAATTTACCTCGATTTGGACGTTTTCGACAACCATTACGCACAGTCCGTAATGCTTTGCTACAGGGACGATTCCGACGGAGAGGTAAAACTTAAACTTGCTACCGAATACGTTACCCCCGTAACCAACCCCAACAGAAACGGCGTAACTACCGTTTCAATCGAGGTTACGGACATTTGGGAAGAGTATAAAGACAGGCTTACAGTTCAGCTTGACGACTATGCTTTGAACCATGCGACTTATCAGCTCAATGCGGTCAATAACTCGCTGATACTTGACGCGACAACCGCTGTGAACAAAAACGTTCTTCCCGATAAGTTTACTGTTCCCGAAAGCGAAAAGAATATTACCGTAAATATATACGAGGCGCACAAGTTAGTTCTTGACTACGAAGGCACAGCGGATATTTCAAACTTTATTATGTCGCTTGGCGGTGCCGGCAGCGTAACTCAAAACCAATTCCTTGCGGTTAAAAACGGCGAAATCGTCGGCTTGAAGTCAACCAATGGTATGGCTTGGCCTGTAACGATAAGCAACGGTAGAGGTTATAACGAAAGGATTTACGTTACTGTTACCGATAAAGTAAACACGTTAAGCAACCCCGAATTCAGTTTCAATATAATAACTTCTAATCACGAATCGCTTGTCAAGGCGAAACATTCCGGTTCGATAACCGTGAATGCAGGTGAAGATATTCAGCTTAAAGTTATGCCCGACCCTTGGTATTATCCTATGGACGGCGTTCAGATTACTTGGGACGTAAGGCAGGCTAAAAAAGCAATTGAAGTAGACAGCAACGGTAAGGTGCATACGATAGCCAAAGGTTCGGCGGCTGTAATAGCGACTATTATGGCGGGCGGTGCAAGATATACCGTAAACTTCACTTTTAACGTTGCAGACCCGTTCACCATAGAAAATATGGCTTTGACGCACTATCACGGCGACGGTGAAACCGTAAACGATGAAGAACACGTCGTGGTTATTCCCGAAGGCAAAAACATAATGTCTATCGGAGAAGAGGCGTTCAAAAACAACAAAGTAATCGAAAAAGTAATTATTCCCAAAACGGTTACTTCGATAGGCAAAAAGGCTTTCTACGGCTGTACTAATCTGAAAGGCGTTTACTTCATTAACGACGATAAAGACGATTACACCACAGCAGGATATATAGCCGACGCTGATTTGACGCTTATTGACAGAAACGCGTTTGAAGGCTGTACTAAACTTGAAGTTCTTGACCTCAGCGACGTAAAAGTTATAACGGTTGCAAGAGAGGCCTTCAAGGATTGTGAAAGTCTTAATGAAGTAGTTAAATCCAAAGCAATAGGTACTGCTCACGACAGAGCTTTCCTCGGCTGTAAGGCTTTAACTTCGATAGATATTACAGGACTTCACACCGCAGGCTTGAACGTTTTCAGCGGTTGCAAAAATCTTAGCACTGTTGAAACAGCCAGATATACCGCGATAGGAACGGGAATGTTCTCTAACCTTCATTACGAGTATCAGGTATACAGCTATGACACAAACGATTCGGGCTGGAAAGACAAGTACTTCGATTATCCTGCTTGTATCGGGCTTAAAACTATTGACATCAATGCAAGCACGGTAGGCGACGGCGCATTTGAAAATTGCACAGGCTTAACAACGGTTAAGTTCGGTAACGGTCTTGAATTGTTTATCGGTGCGAATGCATTCAAAAAGTGCAGTAGCCTCAATTCGGTTAATTTCGCAAATTGCACAGTGAAAAGCGTAGGGGCGCAAGCATTTACCGGCACCAGCTTGACATTAAGCGGTCAAAGCGTTTATACTGTCAGTGGTAATGCTTTGTTATCAAAAGACGGCAAAACACTGTTCTATTACTTGGGAACAGGCGCTTGTACAATACCCGGTACTGTAACTACAATCGGCGATTATGCATTTGCTAACAGCTCGGTTAGCAGCATAACTATTCCTTCGTCCGTAGCGGAAATAGGAGTAGGCGCGTTTGCAAACAGTGAATTGAGTTCAATTACGTTTGACAGCGGCTCGAATCTTACTACAATTTCCGCGTATGCGTTCTACAACACAAAACTTTCAACCGTAGCGGTACCCTCAACGGTTACTTCAATAGGTGATTTCGCCTTTGCGGGACACTCCGAAACGGGAAGCCCGTTGACGACGTTTAGTTTCAGTCCTTCAAACCAGGCAACGCTCGGAAGTTTTGTATTCAGCTATTGTACTTCGCTTACTGAAATGACACTTCACGCTAACATCAATGTTATCGGCGACAGGACGTTTATGGGCTGTACCGCATTGAAGGAAGTAACTTTGCCTTCGCTTGTTAATACGGAAGGCGTAACCGCCCTCGGCGAATATACTTTCTGGAATACGCCCGCACTTGAAACTGTTACGTTCGGCGAAAACTCCAACACAACCGGCAACTTCACTTTTGCGGCGGACAGCGCGAATGGCAGAGAACATCTTACTTCGGTAACGCTCGGAAACGCGTTAGGTACGGTTGTTGGCGGATATATTCCTCAGATAGGCGATTACGCATTCTACAACTGCGTTGCGCTTGAAACAATAAACCTTTGCGGCGCAACTAAAGTGGGCACTGCGGCGTTTATGGGGTGCAGCAATCTTGCAACCGTAACAGGGCTTAAAAATCTTACTGAAATAGGTGATTATGCTTTTGCTGATTGCAGCGCATTGACTTCACTTGAAATCAACTCTGCAAAAACCCTTGGCGACTTTGCATTTGCTGGCATTGGTGCAAACACTGTTACAATACCGGCAAACCTTACAAAAATAGGTTACGGCGCGTTTGCGGCTTCATCAAAACTTACGAGCTTCAACGTGGCAAGCGGCAACAACACTTTCTTCGTGATTGACGGAGTTCTGTTTGAACACGTTATGAACGTTGACGATAGCGAGCCTGTAAATAACGGCAAACACAGCTACGTAGATACAGGTAAATATACGCTTGTGGCGTTCCCTTCGGCTAAAACTGTTGCAGAAACGGAAGGGGAAAAGGTATATACCTTGCCCGATGAAACCGTAAAAGTCGCAGGTTCGGCGTTCCGCGGACTTACGGGCGGAATTGATAAAGTAGTTCTTCCCTACGGACTTAAAGTTATTGGCGCGGCTGCGTTCTACGACAGCGGAATAACCAAATACGAGTTTAAGGGTGCTACCGCGCCTTTGCTTGAAACCGATTATTCGGCAGTTATTGATAAAATAATGGACGGCGCAACTTCGTTCAAAGGTTATTATTACGCAAACTTCGAAGGCGACTTTATCTTCTACGCAAACATTGTAGAGGGCAACACGGTTCCGCTTACGATTTATCACCCCGATAACGGTAACGGTTACGACAATTACGTCTTTACAAATTACTTCGGCACAAGCGTTCTTACTGGCGTTACGATGAGTGAGGCAACTAATTCATTCATAGAACTTGTAAACGGATTTGCTTCAGCTTCTGAAATTGCGGGTTGGAAAGAGCCTGACATGCCTAAGAGTAAAGTTGAAAGATTCTCTGAAAGCGTAAAGACGGCGCACGTATATTACAATACTTTCTCAGATGACGAATATCAGCTTTCATTTGTAGACAGCTCGCTTATAACAAAGTTCAATGATATTGAAACGGCGTTGCGTCAGATTAAGAAAGATTATAATATTCCCGTTACAATTTCAAATCTCAGCTACACGGGTAACTTTAAGTCGGAGTACAAGGTTGGTGAAACCTTCAATATATCCGGGCTTCAAGTGATAATCATATACGACGATTATTCCACTGAATACGCCGATATGAGCAAGGTAACTTACAATTTGCACGACCCGTTGACGCTAATGGACAACGTTGTTGAGCTTCAGTACGAGGGCAAGACGCTGTTTGTCCGTATCAACGTAACCGAAGGCAACCCTAATGATGACGGCGGCTGCAACGGCGGTTGCGGAAGTATTTCTTCGATAGGCGGACCTATGATATTCACGTTCACCGCGATAGGGCTGATGTGCGTGTTTACAACTATAAGTCGCAGAAAAAACAGAGGTAACAGATGACGAAAAAGTTAAAAATTCTGTTAATATCCGTATTATTTCTTCTCTCTACGGTATGCGTATGCACCTTTGCGGGCTGCAAAGTCAAGTATACCGTAGACGAGCTTAAAGAAAAATACAAGCTAACGTCGCAGATAACATACTTTTTGAACAGCGACGGCGGCAGTTTCAACGGCAGATACGTAAAAAACCTTTATTATAAGTCGGGTGATATGCCTATGGACATCGGCAATAGCGCGCTTATAAGCGGCAGTTCCGAGATGACTATAAAAAAGGGTAACAGCTTTACGGGCTGGTATTACGTAGAAACCGACAGAGACGGCAACCCGCTGTACGCATACGGAGAGGGCGAAGAAAAGAAGGCATACTCCGAGGACGACGAGTACGACGTTACAAAGGGTATGGCAATGGCAATGACGGAGAAGGAGTTTGATTTTTCCAAGCCCATTGAAGAAGGTGAACATATCTATCTTTGCGGCGACTTCGTCGGCGACGTAAAAGTTGAGCTGCACCTTCTTTGCGAAACCTTCGGCGACGAAGACTTTGGCGAAATTGTCTATGACAATAACGGCGAAGACGTAACCGTCAAAGACGGAGAAGAGATAGCCTACGGCAGCCTTTATATTCCTAAAGTTGGTTCAGGAATTGAAAACTATTCGGACAGACTGCAAATGAAACTTAGCGGTTACACGGTTGTAGACTTCTTTGAAAAAGACGAAAGTACGGGTAAGTTTACAGCCTTCACCGGTTGGCCTATTAAGTATCCCGCGCCTGACGCAGACGGCAATTACCCGAACAAAGTGCTTTATTTAAAGGTTCTTAAAGGACAATGGCAGTTGGTAAGCTCTGTTGACGACGTAAGTATGATGTTCGGTGGTGGCTCCGATAAATACTATATTAAACAAGATATAGACTGTGCGGGAGATTTCGTCCAAAAGATGAGTTCTTTCAGCGGAGTTATCTACGGCGGCACGGAAGGACATACGATAAAGAATCTCGTAGTTCAAACGAATGGTAATACGGCGCTTAGAAATATGACCAGCGCTGCTGTGTTCGGAAAGATAACTCAAAGCGCGGTTATAGAAAACGTAACCTTTGAAAACGTTACCGCAAACTTTACGGTCCTCGGCGGACACGACCCCGATAATATCAACTTTATCGCAACCGAGATAGAAGACGGCGCAACGTTCAAGAACGTAACTATAAGCGGAAGCCTGAACGTCAAATTACTTTCGGAAACCAGTGGAATTGCGCAGATTACCGAGAACAGATGGTTATACGGCAACAAGGATAACGACGCATTAAATCAAATTACCGTTACCGAAGCGACTTGCACGATAACTGCTTCGAACGGTACGAAGACAGAGTATAGCTTCAACAATTTAAACTAAACGGAGGACTTATCATGAAAAAATCGATAAGAAATTTAATTTTAGGGGCAACTTGTACGGCAATGCTTTTTGCCGCTACGGGCTGCAATCCGCCCACAGGTGAGGAACTTGAACTTATTCATTCCGATACGGAAGACCGCCCCGTGGCGCTTGCTATTGGCGCGCTTGACCAGAACTTTAACCCCTTCACTTATACGTCGGCTAACGACGGTGAAGTAATAGGTATGACGCAGATTTCTATGCTTACCGCCGATGCGAACGGCTATATCGTTTGCGGGGACGATCAGGCAACGATGGTGCGCGACTACTCGGTAACTTCATATTCGTCCACAGACGACAGTCAAGTAAGCACCGGCTCTGAAACGCCCGACCATACCACCTATAAATTCGTTATAAAGAACGGCGTTAAAGACAGCACTGGCCACGATATGAGTATACTTGACGTGCTTTTCAATCTTTACGTCTACCTTGACCCCGTTTATACCGGTTCGTCAACCATTTACTCTACCAAAATACAGGGACTTGCCGCTTACAGGTCGCAGGACCCTAACGCTGCCGATGATAAAGACATAACCGCAGAATACAGGCCTAATGCACAAGCAAGATTTAACGCTATTCTCGATTACGACAGCACTGACGGAACGACGGGAATTGACGAAGTTAAGGAAGATATCCAATTAGTTTACAAGTACTTCATTGACGGACTTAATTCTGACTGGAACAACGTAGTAGGTACGCTTAATTCCTATCCCGAATACAGGTTTACCGAGGACTGGCAGCTTTATATGCTCAACGAGGGTATGATAGGCTATCAGTACCGTTACGTAAATAATATCAAAACAAAGTATACCGACGCTGACGAGAAGTATTACACGACTCTTGACCCTAAACAAAGCGGCGCTTTAAACGGCGACGCAGAGTTCGACACCAGTGCGGGCATCCGTGCAGAAATGGAAGAAGCACTTAACGGGCTTACCGGCACCGAAAGAGCGCAAAAAATGCAGGAAACTGCTGTCAACCAAGTTGCGAACTCTTACTTTATTGAAAAAGGCAATGCGAGCGACAGGTATATTGATGGCTACGGTAAGGGCAAGTTAACTGAAATTCTTACGCAGTGGACGGTCGGCGGCGACGTTATGAACGCACTTATAAGAGACGAAATGAGCAAAAACGCCCCGACGACGCCTGACGGCTCGCTCGCAGTTAAAAGTATTTCGGGTATAACCACCGACAAAACTTCATCCAAATTGGATGGCGGCGTTATGGGTGTTGACCTCGGAGGCGAAGAACACGACGTTCTCATAATAAAGATTAAGGGTGTTGACCCCGCGGCAATTTATAACTTTGCATTTACCGTTGCACCGATGCACTATTATTCGGGCACATTCGGAGGAAAGGACTACGTTGCCGAGGCGCAGGCAAACTGGCGCAATCCCGATGCGTCAAACAGATTTGGCGTTTGCTTCCAGAATTCCGATTTTATGACAAACGTAATCGGCAGTAAAAACGTACCCGTAGGTGCAGGCGCTTACAAGATGAAAGTGGGCGAATCGCAGTTCTACGACGGAAGTATGGTTCGTTACGAACGCAACGAAAACTTCACAACTTTGGGCAGCGGCGTTGAAAACGCAAAAATTAAGTATCTTAACTACGTATACACCACCGACGACCAGATAGTTAACTCTCTTAAAAAGGGCACTATCGACTATGGTCAGCCCAACTGTACGCCTACTAACGTTCAGCAGGTTACTGGTGAAAAGCATCTTAATATGCGTAACTATGCGGCGAACGGCTTCGGTTACGTAGGTATTAACCCCACTTATGTTCCCGACAGAGGCGTGAGAATTGCTATAATGCTTGCAATGAACCCTCAGACGTATATAATCAAAAACTATTATACTCCTGACTATTCATCACCCATTTACAGGCCTACTTCAACCACAAACTTCCTCAATGACTATGATGAAACCGGTTCGTTGACTACGCCTTATAAATTCAGAGAAAACGACCCGTACAATAGAGCTATCAAGGATACGGTGCTTGAATGGACGGATAATGCTACGAAGCTGACGCAATTAGTTCAGAATTCAGGATGGACAAAGGGCAGCGACGGTAAATTTACCAAAGACGGTAAGATGCTTACGTTGACTTTCACAATCGCTGGCGAAACTACCGACCACCCTGCATGGCAGATGTTCACAAAGGCGGCAGAACAGCTTAATGCAATCGGCTTTGATATAACCGTTAAAAAGGATAGCCAGGCGCTTATAAAACTTGCTGCGGGCAAACTTGAAGTTTGGGCGGCTGCATGGTCAACGGGTATCGACCCCGATATGTATCAGATTTATCATAAGGACAGTACCGCTTCAAGTACCAAAAACTGGGGCTATGACGCTATATTGAATAACGCCGAGAAGTTTTCTGTTGAAAACAGCATGCTTACCAGACTGAGTGCGTCCATTGACGATGCAAGGTCGACCACCGTCGAGAAGTACAGAACGGAATCTTACGTAAGCGCGCTTAACGACGTAATGGAAATGGCGGTTGAAATGCCTACCTATCAAAGACACGAATTGGGCGTTTATAACAGACAGATAATCAAGGCTGACTCGCTTAACGCTAACCCCAGCTCTAACGCGGGACTTCTGTTCAAGATTTGGGAACTTGACTACAATTAATCTGAATTTCGGAGCAAATTATACAAAATGTTTAAATACGTTGTAAAAAGGTTGCTGTTGGCGGTATTCATTCTTTTTGCGGTATCCGTAATACTGTACTTTCTTGTAAGAATGATGCCGTCCAACATAATCATAAACAGATACCTTAGTGTGCACGACAAGACAGATACTGGCGATTGGGTAGATTTCTATATAGGCGGTCAGGTGCAACAGTTGCCTGTCGAACTTATTGAAATACTTGAACGCTATAATCTTGCCGACAACACGTTCGGCGGAATTATCAAAGGCTGGTGGGGGTGGATTACGTCTTTCTTCGCCGGCGATTTCGGTACTTGTCTTACCAACAATGAGCAAGTAGGCGATATTATATTCCGCAATATGGGCGTATCGTTTGCAATAGCTTTGGTTTCACTCTTTTTGGAACTTATTATTGCGATTCCCCTCGGCATAAAGTGCGCATGCAACCAATACGGAAAACTTGACTATACCGTAACGGTATTCACGATGATAGGTATTTCATTCCCGTCGTTCTTCTTCGCAAGTATACTTATAAAGATTTTTGCGGTGGATTTGGGTTGGTTCCCTATCGGAAACTTATATACGCCAACGGCAAACTATACGGGCTTTATGAAGTTCCTCGATTTGTCTTGGCATTTGGTGCTTCCCATAGTAGTTCTTACGATATTGTCCATCGGTTCAATGATGAGGTATACGAGAACTAATACGTTGGAAGTACTTAACGCCGACTATATCCGTACTGCAAGAGCAAAGGGACTTTCGGAAGGCAAGGTTGTGTATAAGCACGTTTTCAGAAACACGCTTATCCCGCTTGTTACTACGCTTGCCGGCATTTTGCCTTCGCTTTTCGGCGGCTCTATGATAGTTGAGCAAGTTTTCGCAATTCAAGGTATAGGTAGCGTTGCTTATAATATGACATTAAACGGCGACGTTCCGTTTATAATGGCTTACGATATGTTTATCGCAGTACTTACAGTCATAGGTATATTGCTTACCGATATTATGTACGCAATTGTTGACCCTCGCGTTAAATTAGGAAAGTAAGGGGGAGCAAATGGAAGAAGAGAAGAAAACGCCCGCACAAGTTGCGGACGCAGAAACAACTGAAGAAACTAAATTTAACGATTTGCACGGCGAAGTGCTGGGTGATAGAGTAAAAGTTCTTTCACCTGCCAGAACTGTTGCAAAAAGGTTTTTCCGTTCCAAACTTTCGGTTGTAGGTTTGGTAGTTATCGTTGTGCTGTTTTTAATATCGTTTTTCGGACCTCTGTTTTCCCCTTGGGGCGAAATGGAGATAGATACCACTCCGACGACGATAGTCAATTACAGCCAAACTAAGTTTATCGATGCTAACGGTAACGAAGCGAGCTGTTGGGATATTTCAGTTTCTCAAAGTGATATAAATAAAGAGGCAGAGATGTCTTCACAGCACTGGCTTGGTACTGACGAAAACGGTTGGGATATCTTCACAAGGCTTATGTACGGCGGAAGAATTTCGCTTACCATTGGCTTCATAGTCGTAATTTTGGAAACTCTGATAGGCGTCGTTTTAGGCGGAATTGCCGGTTACTTCGGCGGGAAAGTGGATAACGTAATAATGCGTATTACGGATATTCTATACTGTATTCCTACTTTGCCGATAATGCTGATATTCTACGCCGTCTTCGATGCGAACGGAATTTTGACAATAGTCCGACTATATTACATGATGGGTATTTTAACTCTCATAGGTTGGGCAGGCACCGCACGACTTGTGCGCGGACAAATTCTATCGCTTCGAGAACAAGAATTTATGCTTGCGGCGAAGTGCTCTGGCTTGTCGGTTAAGAGGAAAATTTTCAAGCATCTTATTCCAAACGTATTGCCTCAGCTTATCGTTTCGATGACGCTCGGACTTGGCAGTATAATTCTTACCGAGGCAACGCTCGGCTTCCTCGGCATAGGCGCACCTGAGGGTACGGCAACCTGGGGTTCAATGATAAATGCAGCTGCAAACAGCACAAGGCTGAGTTACTATCCTAACTTCTGGATACCCCCCGGCATATGTATTACGCTTGCAATTCTTGCATTTAACTTTATTGGCGACGGTTTAAGGGACGCATTTGACCCTAAAATGAAGAGGTAAAAAATGTCCGAAGAAACAAATTCAAAAAAATCGCATTATATATCGGGTAAAGAATCCCGCCGTATTGCAAAGGAAAACGCCAAGCAGACGAAGTACTTTGAAAAGCGAAAGAAAAGAAAGGTGAAAGAAGAAGAGTTTATCACTGTGATGAACGATTCTTCCAACATCCTCGAAATCGAGGATTTGCACACCTTTTTCTTCACTGATGCCGGCATAGTTAAAGCGGTTAACGGCGTGTCTTTCTCCATTCCCGAAGGCTCGACGGTCGGCGTCGTAGGTGAAAGCGGTTGCGGTAAATCTGTAACTTCACTTTCCACTATGCAGCTTGTGCAAGGTCCTGCGGGTCAGATTGTAGACGGTGCGATAAGATTTAAATCAAACACATACAAGCGCGATGAAAAGGGGCGCAAAATTCCCGTTTATGAAACCGTAAAGAGTGAAAACGGAGAAGAGAAGCCCGTTTTAGATAAGCGCGGCAAGCCCGTTATTAAAAAGAACGAGCTTGGCGGCAATATGTACGAGCGCGAAGAGCGCGTTGTTGACATCGCAAAGATGCCTACCGACGCTATGCGTACAATCCGCGGCAGTGAAATTGCAATGATTTTCCAAGAGCCTATGACTTCTTTGAACCCCGTGTTCACCATAGGCAACCAGCTTGACGAAGTTGCGCTTTTGCATCTTGAAGGTATTTCAAAGGCAAAGGCGAAAGAGCGCAGTATTGAGATGTTGCAGCTTGTAGGTATGGCTGACGCAGAGGGTGTGTATAAAAAGTACCCGCACGAGCTTTCCGGCGGTATGCGTCAAAGGGTTATGATTGCAATGGCGCTTTTGTGTAATCCTCGTCTGATAATTGCGGACGAGCCCACTACGGCGCTTGACGTTACAATACAGGCGCAAATTCTCGACCTTTTAAAAGATATAAAGAAAAAAATTAACGGAAGTATAATGCTTATTACGCACGATTTGGGCGTGGTAGCGGAAATGGCGGACTTTGTTGTCGTTATGTATGCGGGTAAAGTAATCGAAATGGGTACGGCGGAAGATATTTTCGACAACCCTTTGCATCCGTACACAATAGGTTTGCAGAAGAGTAAACCCACCGTAGACGGCGAAGTAGAATCGCTTTACTGTATTCCGGGCTTCGTTCCCAACCCTGTTGATATGCCCAATTATTGTTACTTCCGCGACAGATGCGACAGGTGCCGCGGCGAATGTGCGGGTGAATATCCTAAACTTATAAAAGTATCGCCCACGCACAGTGTATCCTGCTACGTGTACGAAACCAAAGAAAACGGAAAGGAGGTTTAATATGGCTGAAAATACAGCAAGCGAAGTTGAAGAACTTCCCGAACAACCTCTTTTGGAAGTTAAGGATTTAAAGCAGTATTTCGTGGTGGATACCACACTTTTGGGCAGGCCTACGAAATATCTTAAAGCCGTTGACGGCGTATCCTTTAAAATCGGCAAAGGTAAAACGCTTGGTATAGTAGGCGAAAGCGGTTGCGGTAAAACTACCATGGGCAGAACGGTTCTTCGCCTTTACGACGTAACCGGCGGCGAAATTTGGTTTAAGGGACAGGAAGTTTCAAAAATCAAAAACAGTGAGTTTAATAAACTCCGCCCCAATATGCAGATGATTTTCCAGGATCCGTATGCAAGTCTTTCACCCAGGCTTACGGTAGGTGAAATTATCGGCGAGGCGGTGCGTGAACATAAAATCGTACCCAAAGAGGAATACCACGACTATATTTTAAGCGTAATGAAGATGTGCGGACTTCAACCGCATTACTTTGAAAGATACCCTCACGAGTTTTCGGGCGGGCAAAGGCAAAGAATTTGTATTGCCCGCGCTTTGGCGTTAAAGCCCGACCTTGTTATTTGCGACGAGCCCGTTTCCGCGCTTGACGTATCAATTCAGGCGCAGATTATAAATATGCTTAAAGAGCTGCAACAAAAGTTGGGGCTGACTTATGTGTTTATTTCACACGATTTGTCCGTTGTAAAGCATATTTCTGATGAAGTGGGCGTTATGTATCTTGGCAGTATGGTTGAATACGGCACGAAAGAGGCAATATTCTCAAACACCCTGCATCCTTACACAAAGGCGCTTTTCTCGGCTGTTCCCGTGCCCAACCCGCACGTAAAAATGAACAGGATTATCTTAAAAGGCGATATTCCTTCGCCTGTCAATCCGCCCAATGGCTGTAAATTCCACACCCGCTGCGAGCATTGCATGGATATTTGCGAATACGTTCGCCCCGCATATAAAGAGGTGGAAAACGGGCATTTCTGTGCTTGCCATCTCTACAATACCCCCGAAGAAAACGAGCAGTGCAAAGTTGAGCTTGAAAAGCTGAAAGAGCTTGAAAGAATTACTGAGCTTGCCAAAGAAGATATGAAGGTATTCAAGAAAAAGCAAAAAGCCGAAGCGGTAGAAACCGTTGAGGAACAAAAGGAGAGTAATGGCGAAGAAAAGGTCTGACGATGACCTTGATATGACTACCAGCTTTGCGGATATGAATGTGGACGGGTTTAGATGGTATAACCCGAAAGCGAAAAAGCAAAGCGATATGAAAAAAGTCAAAATGAAGGTTACAAGAAAAGAATACTGGGCGATGGTTAGGGGTGCATTTGCCGCTATTGCCCCGTTTATACTTATTTCGGTAGTAGTATTCAGTCTTGTTTTTTTGCTTGCATATTTCTGGATAAAATAAAAAAGACCCGCAGATTCCTGCGGGTCTTTTTTATTATTAATTAAACAGTTTCAACGTTGATAAGGTTTGAGTTTCCGCTCTTTCCGTTAGGGGTACCGCCGGTAAGAACAATTTTATCTCCCTTTTGCACGATGCCAGAATCAAGCGCCGCGCGCTTTGCGTAATGGAAGAGGACGTCAACAGAATAGAATTCTTCACTCATTACGGGAATTACGCCCCAGCTTAAAGAAAGTTTTCTGTATGCTTTTTCATCAGTAGTCATTCCTATAATGTCAATCATGGGACGGAAACGCGAAACCGTTCTTGCCGTGCCGCCCGTTCTCGTACAAACTACTATAACTTTTGCACCTATGTCGTGCGCCAAAGTGCAGGCGGAGTGCGCAAGCGCTTCCGAAAGTTTTGTAATATTATAATCTTTTTCGTTGATGTGAGCAATGTAAGATGTGTTCGCTTCAGCCTGCGCCGCAATTTTTGCCATCGCCTTTACGGCTTCAACAGGGTATGCGCCCGCAGCAGTTTCGCCCGAAAGCATAATTGCCGAGGAACCGTCGTAAACGGCGTTTGCAACGTCAGAAATTTCCGCACGGGTGGGGCGGGGCTGTTTAATCATGGATTCAAGCATTTCGGTTGCGGTAATCGAACGCTTGCCGCATATACGACACTTCTTTATGATAGTTTTTTGAATGCTGGGCAATTCTTCAAACGGTACTTCGACGCCAAGGTCGCCGCGAGCAACCATTATGCCGTCGCATACTTTTAAAATTTCGTCAAGATTATTTACGCCGGCACGGCTTTCGATTTTTGCAATAATTTCAATATCGCCGTCTTTTGAGCCGCACTCTCTCAGCCAGTTTCTTACATCGATAACGTCTTGCGCCTTTGAAACGAAAGAAGCGGCAACAAAGTCAACGCCTTGCTCAACGCCGAATTTGAGGTCGGCCTTGTCTTGCTCGGAAAGGTATTCCATTTTAAGTTCTTTGTCGGGGAAGAACATAGACTTTCTGTCCGAAAGCACGCCGCCGACAACGGTTTTACAGATTATGTCGGGCTTTTCGACTTTGACTACTTCAAAAATCATAAGTCCGTTGTTTAAAAGGATTTTATCACCGGGGAACATCTGGTCGCAAATCCCTTTAAATGAAACGGAAACCCTCGTTTTGTCGCCTACTATATCGTCTGTGGTAAAAGTGAAGGTATCGCCGTCTTTTAAGGTAATTTTACCTTTTTCAAAGGTTTTAATTCTGAACTCTGGACCTTTGGTATCCAATAAAATGGAAATAGCTGCTTTTTTCTGTTCTCTGAGTTTTTTAACTATAGCGATTTTTTGTGCGTGGTCCTCATGTGAACCGTGCGAAAAGTTAAGGCGGGCAACGTTCATTCCCGCGTCAATCAAGTCCGATAAAACGCTTTCGGTATCACTTGCAGGGCCTAGCGTGCAGATAATCTTGGTTTTTTTCATATAAAATACCTCTTATTACTAAATAATATTGTAAATTAATTCGCGCCAAAAATCAACTTAAACGGCAAAATAGTTGCCCGATTTTGTAAAAAAGTGTTATAATAGCTTAGGTTTGAGTTAATTATACGGTTGCGGGCTACTTTTGTAGCGTGAGGAAAGTCCGAGCATCGTAGGGCAAGGGTGCCTGTTAACGGCAGGAGAAGGCGACTTCAAGGAAAGTGAACAGAAATATACCGCGGGGTAACCCGTAAGGTTGGAATGGCGAGGTAAGAGCTCACCGTCCCCTTGGTAACAAGGGGAGCCAATTAAACCCCACCCGATGCAAGATTGGGCTGTAGGCTTGCTTAAATGCTAAGGCTGCCCGTCTGCTTACAGCCGTAAACATCGCTTGAGCTTGCAGGCGACTGCAAGATTAGATAGATAACCGTAC
>JAIDQV010000172.1 GCA_029062045.1 Clostridia bacterium | reverse complement strand
TAGAACCGCAACTTTCCGTTGCTTTATTAACTGTTATTTTACTGTCAATTCTGTGCTTTAGTTCTTCAACGTGGCTGATAACGCCGATTGTAAAATCTGAGCTCTTTAACTTTTCAAGCGCATTCATAACCGTATCAACCAACGAATTATCTAAAGTGCCGAAGCCCTCGTCCAAAAAGAAAAACTCGATATTTTTCAAAGACTTGGCACAGATAGTTTGAGAAAGGGCAAGTGCCAAAGAAAGAGAAACCAGAAAAGTTTCACCGCCGGAAAGCGTATTAACTCCACGCAAGTTGCCGCAATCGAAATTGTCGCCGACAAAGAAATTATTGTCTTTATAAGTTAAAAAATATCTGCCGTCTTTAAGTTTCAAAAGTGTGTTCGATGCAATGCGGGAAATATCGTAAAGATACTCGTTTGCGATAAATTCCATAAACTTGTTATTTTTAGTAGCTTCTTTTAACCTTGCAATTAAATTCCTTTCGTTCTGAATTTTTGCAAATTCTTTTGAAATTTCTTCCTTTTCTTTTAGCCGCTTTTCTAAGACTTCACACTCATTCTCAAGAACGGCAATTTCACCCGTTAAACGCGTTACACCCCCACATATGTTGGACTTTTCACATTCTGCAGCCTCATATTCTTCGGTTGTAACACTTAAAATACCATCTGTTTTTCTAAGCTCTGCCGCTCTTAAATTCAATACTGAAAGGGTGCTGTCAAAGTCCTTTAAAACTTGCTCGGCGGAAGGTAATTTATCAAATTTGTCTACTAAATTGGCACATGCTTCAATATTATCGAATCCTGAAAGCAAAATAATCTCTGCAAGTTTTTGCTTTAATTTCGATACGTCCTCTTCACGTGCTGCTTGGGTAGTTTTTGCACCTTGCAAGCTGACAGCAAGTTGGGTATTTCTGCTTTTAGCTTTCTCAGTTTTTAAAGCCAAATCATCTCTTTTACGCATTAATGAACTTAATTTGTCATCATTGCACTTTATAACCGCATTAAAATCAGAACAACTTTCTCCGAAAATTTTCTTGAGCTCTGCACTCAACTCGTCAGCCTGCGCTTTAACGTCTGCTCCTTCCTTTAATAAAGCACTAAGTTCGTTCGACTTAATCTCAATTGCGGCGTTAAGACGCTGAAGTTTGTCGCTGCATGCGGACACGATTTTTTGCTTTTCCCCGCGTTCTTTATCAAGTTTTTGCAGTTTTTCAAGCTGCTCGTTCACATTGTCTAGGGAAAAATCTTTAACGTCTTGCAAACGTTCGGAATACTCTTTAACTTTTTTCTCAACTTCACCGCTAACAAAATTATAAAGTGGCGAGGCTTCCCTAAAAACCTTTAAATCACTTTTAAGATTTGCAAAATAGTCCAGGTTATAAGCGTATTCTTCCTTTAAAACCACACCTTTAAACTGTACGTTAACAATTTGACCGATATCATTACTCTCAAATTCCGCAAGTTCTTTTTCATGCTTTTTCAATTCAGCTTCAACACTTCGCTTTTCTGATTCCAAACGGAACTTTTCTTCCTCTTTTTGGCGGTATTCTTTGCGTTTTTCGGTCAATCTTAACGACAGTACGTTCAGTTTTTCCGTGGATGAACTGTGCGAATTGTACAGTGTTTGAAGTCTTATACACTCAGTAATATTTTCGTCAAAATTGCATTCCTTTACTTGTTTATCAAGAATATCGATTTCGCGCAAATTTGCATCAATTTGCACCTCAAAATCCTTGATTTTATCAATTGCCCCCCGAATATCATCGAGTTTCGCACTTATTTCACTATTAATTCTTACAACTTCACGACATGTAGGGAGAACTGATAAACCTTTTCTTAGCTCCTCTATCTCCGCCTTTTGTGACTGCATTTCGGCAAGCTTTTTCTCGGTTTCTTCAAGTTCAAGCCGTTTTTCGTTCAGTGCTTTAAGTTTTTCACATTTTTCGGTGGCCTCTTGGGCTGCCTTGTTTTTCTCTAAAAGCTCGGCTTTTTTTGAATTGACCCCCATATATGCTTGATTTAACGCACTTTCCGTTATTTCATCATATCCTGTTAGTCTGCCCGAAACATTCTGAAATAGCCCTTCGATTTCCTTCTCTCGGGCACTCAGCTTATCCTTTAATCTGTCGCCGTATTTAGATAAAGAAAACAGTCTTTCGATAAGCGCCAGGCGGGCACTGGGAGCAGATTTAACAAACTGCGCAAACTCGCCTTGGGGAAGCGCTATACACTTTCTGAAATCCTCTGCCTCTACGCCGAGAATTTCAACTATCTTCTTTTCTACTGAGCTTGCTTTATCGGCAATACACACTTCCTCTTCGTCCTTTTCGTAAAGGGCGGCTTTGTGCGTTCCGTATTTATCTTTTTTAATTGAGCGTTCAACTGTATAAGTTTTGCGCTTACCCTCGTTTAAAATGTTGAAAACAAATTTAACCTTTGCCATTTCAGAGCGATAGTTGATAATATCGGTCATTACCTTACTTCTCTCCACGTTGCCGTATAAAGCAAAGTTTATGCAGTCTAAAATAGTGCTTTTCCCGCTGCCGGTATCTCCAAAAATCCCGAAAATTCCGTTTTTTGTTAACGCTTCAAAGTCTATTATTGTATGCTCAGAAAAGCTGTTTATTCCTTCAAATTCAAGCTTTAACGGTTTCATTCTTCCTCCGTCAGAGAAAGAAAGAGCGCCAAAAGCTCTTTCGGTACGTCCGCACCGTATCTCAATTTATAATAATCGGAAAAAAGCTGGGAAGAGCTTTTATTCTTGTTTGAAACCATTTCAAAAGTATTTTCTATGTTCTGAACTTCGGCACGGAGAGAGACAAGATTTTCATATCCGTGAAGCGCACTGCTCTCCTGCGGGGTCATCGGTGCGTTCAAATTCAACGTCAGTTCTACGAAACAACCTTCATTCGCGGCAAGGAGCGATGCCCCTTCTTCCACTCCGTTGGCTTGAAGTCTGATTAATTTTCTTGCACTGTTCAATTCAATTTGTTTAAAGTTTTCTACGCCGTTCAATGTCAAATCGAAAACGTTTACGGATTTAACCGCACCGCATTCGTCGAAAGAGAACTGCATAGGCGCACCGCTGTAGTAGACGTTGTTTGCCAACTTTTGCCGTCTGTGAAGATGTCCCAAAGCGCAATAGTCGCATTTTGGTAAAAGACTTAAAGGCACTATGTGTGCGCCCCCTAAATCTATTTCCCTTTCGCTGTCGCTCACCTTGCCGCCTGCAACAAATAGATGAGAAAGAAATATTGAAGGCATTTCTTCGGTTCTGCCCTCTTCACCGCAGGCTATCCAACGGGTCATTTTTTCTTCGAACGTTTCGTCCGAGCGCCCTTCTTTAAAACGCGCTTCGTTGGGATAAGGTAAAGCATTTATATACACCCTTTCGCCGTTTCCTTCGAATACAACCCAACCGTTGCCAGATTTAACGGGATAGACTTTACCTCGCTTTGCGCAATTTACGGGTGAAAGATTGTTGCCTATGATATAAACGTTTTGCTCTTCGGCAAGCACGGAAGCCGCCGTTAAACGCACGTAGTCGTCGTGGTTGCCGCTTATAACAAGTACCGCACACAATTCCGATAAATTTTTTACGCCGCGGTAGAAAATCTCTTCTGCCTCAGCAGAGGGCGTGTAGGTATCGAAAACATCGCCCGCAATAAGGACAAGTTCTACATTTTCGCGTTCACAGACTTCGGCAAGCTCGGAAGAAATTGCCCGATACTCTGAAAACCGCTCTCTACCCATAAGTTTTTTGCCGATATGCAAATCGGACGTGTGCAGAATTTTCATTTACGACTTAAAAAATTTATGACAAAATGCGGCGAAGTGTGTTGATTTTTGGACCGTTACAAGTTATAATGTAAATCACCGCTATTTTAAATTATAG
>JAIDQV010000171.1 GCA_029062045.1 Clostridia bacterium | reverse complement strand
TGCGATAATTTCCTGCTTTTCCATTTAATTTATCCTCCTATGGAATTATTTGCGGGAAACAAAGCACGGCGTTGAGTATTCGCACAGCCTTGTAACCGTAACGAGAAATATTTTAGCACTATAAATTGTAAAAAGCAAATGATTTAAGCCGAATTTTCAAAATTCTTCGGACAAGCCTTTTCATTTGAAAAGCCTGCCCCTTTTTTCGATTATTTCGTCTATTTTGGAAATGTAGGTTGGAATGTCTTTGGGCGCGGCGTAGCGCTCTATCCTGTCCTCGTCGCCGAAATAGCGTTTTGAAATTGCGTTTGCACCGACTGCAACGTTGGATGAAATTTCTTCCATGGTATCCACGTTGTATACGCAAACTTTATCGGGCTTTGCCCAACCAACGTTTTCAAGCCCGCCCGCCTGATATTTTTGCCGATATAGGTAATACGGCTCGTAACCGGCTTGCGTAAGAAGTTCCCGCGAAAGGGCAATCATTTCACCAATACCGTTTACACTCAATTTTTTGGTTTCTTCTTTAAGTTTAGCGCCGCTCTTCAAAGACAGCGTGTGAACGGTTATGTTTGCGGGATTTAACGAGATTGCCGTCTTTAAAGTTTTTTCAAAGTCTTTCGGCGTTTCGTCTGCAAGCCCTGCGATTAAATCAACGTTAATATCAAAGCCGTATTTTGCCGCCATCTCATATGCTTGAATGGTTTGGGCGGAAGTGTGTTTTCTACCTATCTTTTCAAGCGTTTTATCGTTGAAAGTTTGGGGATTAACGCATATACGGGTAACACCGTATTCTTTAGCCGTTTTTAATTTTTCTTCGGTAAAAACGTCGGGTCTGCCCGCCTCAACCGTGTACTCGATTTTTTTATCGAAAAGTGCGTTAATTGCGGCATATATGGGGGTCAATTGAAAATTTTCAAGCACGAAAGGAGTGCCGCCGCCAACGTAAATACTGCGCAAACCCGTTAAATACGGTTTAACGGAAGACAGCTCTTTTACAAGGCAATTTATATAATTTTCAAGGTAAATTTTAGTCTTTTCAATCGGCGCGGTAATGAATGAGCAGTAGTCGCATTTTGTCGGACAAAACGGTATGCTAACGTATAAATCCTGCCCTCCCTTTTTATACGTGCCCTCTTGCGCCTTTAAAATTCTTGACACAAGCGCGATGTTTTCTTCCGACACGCACATATCTTTAAGTAGCTTGTTATAGTCGTTACTCGCCGAAATTTCGGTATAAGCAAGCTTGGTTGGACGTATGCCTGTAAGCGCGCCCCACGGCAAGTTTATACCTGTAATTTTTGAAAGAACTTTGTAGAAAGCTAGCTTTGCCGAGCGTTTTGCAAGACGTTTAAAAACCAAATCGTTATCAGCCTTATACTCTTCTTCAAAGTCGTAAAACTCACCGCCATATTCAATGGCATTGAAAAATTTACCGCCCGAACATGAAAAATAATGGGTAAAATCCGCGTCTTCCAAGTCGAAAGCGCGGATAACAAGCATTATTTCATCATACAAGCCTGTGCTATTAGTGTTTAGCATTTTATTACCTTAAATAGGGATTATAGGCGCGTTCGCGGGAAAGAGTGCTGTCTTCACCGTGTCCGCAGTAAATTTTATAGTCGCCGTCGAGAGATGCAAGCCTTTTAATACTGTTTAAAAGCTGTGTAAAGTTGCCGGTAGGCAAATCCCATCTGCCTATGCTGCCGCGAAACAAAGTATCCCCGGTAAAAAGAATATTTCCGGTAAGATAGCAGCAACCTCCTGCGGTATGCCCCGAAGTTTCCAGAACTTTAAAGTCAATGCCGCAAAGCTCAACTTCTTCCCCGTCTTTAAACGTTCGTGAAACTTCAAAGTGCGGAACAGTTACCCCGCCGAAAATATTAAGATAATCTTTACTGAAAATTAAGTCTTTTTCGTGCTCGCCGCAACAAATCTTGGCACCGCGATTAAAAAGTTCACCGCACACACCCACGTGGTCAAAATGCCCGTGTGTAAGCAACACGTACTTACATTCAAGCCCGTGCTTTTTTAACACGGCAAGAACGTCTTGCCCCGATGGGTCTATTACAACGGCAGTTTTATTGTCAGCCGTTAAGATATATGAATTACTGTCGCCGTTAAACGGCAAAACCTTGAAAACTTGCATATATGTGGGGGTCAATTGGTTGTTCTGTACACGTCAAGTACGCGTTTATCGCGCTTTAAGCGGTTAATTAAAAGGTCTATATCAGAGCGTTTATTCAGCTTAACGCGCACCTCTACTTCCGCTAATTGTTCCTTATTTATTCTGCCGCTGATTTGTGTGAAGGAAAGCCGCATGGCGGCTATTTCGGAAATTACGTAGGCAGTAACGCCGTCATAGTTGTCCGAAACAACTTTTATATCGGCAAGGAATTCCGTGTTGATATCACCCGTCCACTGCGCGGGTTGCAAACGGTTCTTGTCCGCATCGGAAAGATTCGTACAGTCTGAACGGTGAACTATTACGCCTCTTCCGCGCGAAATAAACCCGACAATATCGTCACCCGGTACGGGATTACAACAGTGTGCAAAGCGCACCAAAAGCCCACTCATACCTTTAACGGTTACACTGCCTGCAGGAGTGTGCTTCAATTTGCCCGAATCAACTACTTCAACGGGCTTGGGCATTTCCTTCTTATAATAATCTATAAGTTTAAAAATTACTTGGTTTACGCTGACAGCGCCGTAGCCGACTGACGCCATCATCTCATTCACCGAACTGAAAACAAGTTTGTTTGAAAGTTTCTTAAACGAGCTTTCAGTAAGCAAGTCGTTAAGATTGTACCCTTTACGCTTTGCCTCCGCTTCAAGCATCGCCCTGCCCGTTTTGGCGTTCTCCTCTTTCATTTCACGCTTGAAGAACTGCCTTATCTTGGCGCGTGCAGAACCTGACTTAACGAATTTAAGCCAGTCCCACGAAGGTCCGCGCGAATTCGACTGAGTAAGAATTTCAACGACGTCGCCGGTTGTAAGCGTGGAATTCAAGGCAACCATTTTGCCGTTTACTTTGGCACCGACACACTTATTGCCTACTTCCGAGTGAATTGCATACGCAAAGTCAACGGGCGTAGCTTCCAAAGGCAAAGAAATTACTTTGCCGTGCGGGGTGAACACCAACAGCTCGTTATCGTACAGGTCGTTTTTTAAACTATCGACAAATTCTTTTGATTCGTTTAAACTACCCTGCCAATCCATAACGTCGCGTATCCAAGAAAGTCGGGCGTCAAAGTTGGTTTCCTTCGTTTCGACAGAGCCTTTTTCTTTATACTTCCAGTGCGCAGCGATACCGTATTCAGCCATCTTGTGCATTTCGTAAGTGCGTATTTGAATTTCAAAGAACTGTCCGAAATTGGTTACGACGGTGGTATGCAGGGACTGGTACATGTTGCGCTTGGGGGTTGCAATATAGTCCTTAATTCTGCCGGGAACGGGCTTCCACTTCATGTGGATTTTACCCAAAATTTCATAGCATTCGTCGGTTTTATCGACAATAACGCGCACTGCCGTTAAATCGTAAATCTGGTCAAGCGTCTTGCCCTGGTTTTTCATTTTACGGTAAATTGAATAGAAATGCTTGGGTCTACCGATGACCTCGCCCTTTATGTGGCTTTCTTTTAAAACTTCTTTGATTTCCGCAACAACAAATTCAACGAAAGATTTGCGCTCTTCCAGCTTTTGGTGAATGTTCGTAACCAAAAACTCGTAGGCTTCGGGGTCAAGGTATTTCAAGCATAAATCTTCAAGCTCGCACTTAATTTGCGAAATACCAAGTCTGCCCGCCAAGGGGGTAAAAATTTCCAAAGTTTCCTTGGCAATTCTTTGCTGACGCTCGTCGGAAAGGAAATTCAACGAACGCATATTGTGTAATCTGTCCGCGAGTTTAATGATGATAACGCGCACGTCGTTAGCCATAGCAACGAAAATTTTTCTGAAATTTTCAGCGTCTTCTTCCTCGTGCGTGCGGAAATGAATTTTATCAAGTTTTGTTACGCCGTCAACCAAGGTCATAATTTCTTTGCCGAAACGGCGCAAAACGTCGTCTTCCGTGGCGGGCGTATCCTCTACAACGTCGTGTAGAAATGCGGCGGCAACCGTGGGTGTATCAAGGCCCAAATCAACCAGAATTTCGGCAACGGCACACGGGTGCATAAAGTACGGCTCACCCGAAGCGCGCTTCTGCCCGCTGTGCATTTCCCTTGCATAGTTGTGTGCGGAAAGAAGGAGCGCGTAGTCTTCGGCTGAATAGTTCTTTTTAATTTTATC
>JAIDQV010000170.1 GCA_029062045.1 Clostridia bacterium | reverse complement strand
CCCGCAGGTACGGGCGTTAAGGAATACAAGAATATGTCCCCCGTAATCAACACAAGCTACACCAGCGTAGTTGACCCTCTGGACAAAATCTAAATTAAAGTAACACAAAGCGGCGGAGCAATTAAGCTCCGCCGCTTTTATTATTAAAAAAACGCCCCGTGCAAAACACTTGCACGGGGCGCATATGTTTAAAACTCAATATGCCTTTTTATTCCTGTGTATTTTCGTCCATATGCGTTTTCTTTAACGTGCGCCCTTCGGCATATGCCGCAACCGTAAAACTTGCAATCACGCCCGCAAGGCATAAAATCGCGCCTATCGCAATCTGTATCCCGTCAACGGGGGCGGTGATAAATTCTTTCGTCATAAATATCGCGGGGATAGAACCGATAACAAATCCGAAAATCGCCCAGCCCGTGCCGCGCGGGAACTTCTTCATCAAAAACTTCATTAATTTTGCAATGGTGAAGAACCCTACCACAAGCCCCACCGCAAACAGTGCAAGCACCAAAACTGAGTGCCCGAAGTTTGTCAAAAGCGAAGAAATAGTGTCTAAAATAGGCTGATAATATCCGAAAATGAGTAGAAGTAAAGACCCGCTAACGCCGGGCACAACCAGCGCACACGACGCAACCGCGCCTATTAAAACAAGTACGAAGTACCCCCAAACGGGCATTTCCGAACTTAAATTTGCTTCAAGATAAGGCATAACGCCTTTTACGCCCAAAACAGAAATGCAACCAAGTCCGACAACAACTAAAAACGGCAAAACCGTTGAAATAATATCCGTAATCTTGAATCCGTTTTTATAAGTATCTTTAAACAGCTTTGGGCAAGAGCCTACCATAAGCCCCGCAAAAAGCAATATCGTGGGCATAGGGGCGTATTCGATTGCGTATTTCAAGGGGAAAAACATCGCCGCAATTCCGACCAAAGCCCCCAAAACGATGGGCAAAAGGTAGAAGAAGCTGTTTTTAAAATCCTTCCTCAAATCGCTTATCGCGCTAATCAGCTTGTCGTAAACGTTAAAAAGAACGGCAATCGTTCCGCCGCTTACGCCGGGGATAATCATTGCAATTCCGATACCCGCACCCAAGCCGATATTTTTAAAAAATTCCTTTACTTTCATACAAATATTTTACGTGTGAATTTATTAGATAATACTGTCAATCAAATATAATCCTCGATTTTCAAGCCCGCAGCGGCAAGCCGCGCATCGCATTCGCGGTAATACTTTTTATAAATTCTGTAAATTCCTTTGGCGTGGTCGGGAACGAACGGAAAGGGTATGCTCTCGTCCTTCACAAGCTCGTCCACGCGGTAGCTTCCGTTCACCTTCCAAAGCCCGAAAATACCGACGCTTATTGCATCCTTTGGACAACCGAAAGAGCATCCCATGCAAAGCACGCAGTCGTGCCCGAATTTGAACTTGCCGTCCTCAACTTTAATATTGTTTTGGGGGCAAACGTTCACGCACTTCATACAATTTACGCACTTGTCCTTGTTTACTTTAAATGCGGGGCCGTGCAGGTGTGCGAATTTCTGCTCCATAAATCTTACGGGCGCAACCCACATTGACTTTAATACCGTGCGTTTTACCTTTTCGCGCTTGCCTTCCAAAAGTTCGCGGCAGTGCAAGTCGACCATCGCATGTGCGTAAATCCACATCTGTTTCGCCATTTCGTCTTTATGGCGGTAAATCATATTGTAAGGCATAACTATATGCCGTTCGCACATTACGTCGTAGCCCTTTTTCGTCAGTATCTTAATGCACTTTTGTGAAGAGCAGTCGTTTAAATGCAGTCCCTCGCCCGAGGACTTAAAAAAGAAGGTAGGCTTATTTTCAACCTGTGGCAAAGCCTTGCACAACTCTATAGCGGGTTCGGGTGCGGAAAATCCGTGTATAGGATAACCTATACCTACCAAATCATACCCGTCGGGGGAAGGCATATCGCCGCTCTTTTTGGAAACGCGGTAGATATCTACCGCTACGGACGCACCCGGTAAGGGTGCGTCCGTAGCTTCGTTTGTATTTGCATTTTCTAAGTACTTTTTATACAGACCCGCAACTTTTAAAGTGTTGCCCGTGCCTGAAAATACGTATAAAATAACTCTCATCTTTTAATAAAATCTTCTTCGTGGTCGGTAAGCGGATATGTATTATCCGTTTCTTTTTCTTCGTGAGAATCGTAATATACCTGTCCGAAGAAAGGTATGTCCGCAAATTCTCCGTAATGCCAGGGTTTGGGTTCGGCAATATTGCACCAATAACCGCCCTTCAATACGGTGTAGGGGGTAAGCGCAAACTTATGCCCGTTGCGGCATTCCCATAAAACTTTGTCGTAAGGGTTGCCGCTGTATTCTGTGGAAAGGCACTTGCCCCCGCGGAATTTGGCAGCAGACTGCAAATCTTCAAGAGTCCATTCGTTAATGGGCTTCTTGTCATCGTATCCGTGGTTCAAAAGCACAGGTTCGGCGTTTTTAACGTCCCTCATTGCATTATAGTCAACCGGCGTTCCGTCTTCGAGCTTTCCTTCGCACAAAAGGGGATAATCTTCCCATTTAGACGGAATTTCATTATACTTTTCACGTCCTCCGAAGAATGCACGCACACGCCCTTCTTTATCGTGTCTCAACCAGTACATAGGCGCGTTTGTATTTCTGAACAGCCTCTTTATCGCAAGTGAAGAGATAATGCAGGGGGGGACTATTGCGCCCAGCTTAAAGTACCAGTACTTCTTGCGCATCCTGTTCCAGAATACTTCGTTGGTCTCCGTGCGGTAGTGTAAAATGTTCTCCAACTCGTCGCTGTCATAGAACCAGCCGCCGTGGAAATTTCTTGCAATATTCCAGTTGGGTTTAAAGAATTTCTTTGCGCCCTTGCCCATGAGTTTGAATCCGTCGTCAAGCGTTTCAAAGCCCGTAACACGGCAATTAATTCCGCCGCCTATATTGTATATCTTATTCCAGAATCCGTCAAGCTCGCCAACGGCATCCTTTTCAACTATCTTTTTGCAAAGAATACCGCTGTCTACGTCCGTAACCCATTCAAGCGCGCCGTTCCATACGGTATGGAACATAAGTCCGTCTTTTAAGTTGTTTTTGAACATGTATTTATGAAGAACGGCAGTCTGGCGCAAAGATATAAAACGGCAAAGCCCGCTTTCCAAAACGTATTTTTCGGCTTTAAGTTTGTGCATAGAATACACGTCGTAGTCGCTTGAAATCATAGGGTCGCCAACGCGTATCCAAAGATGGGGGTAAGCCCTGTGTCCGTACATGGCAACCGTCGCTATATGTATATAAGCAATTTCCTTTTCTCTTCCGCTTGCAAGTATTGCGTCAACGATGTTCTTCGTACCTATGAAGTTGCTTTTATAAGTACCCATAGGGTCGTGGTCGGATTTTGGCGGTATAATCGAAGCGCAGTTTATAACGTAATCAGCACCGTCAATTAAGTGAACGCAATCGTCGTACCTAGAAATATCGCCCTTGAAAGCGTAAATTCTGTCGCGGTATTTCTTTATCGTTTTTTTCACGAAAGACGGAATTATTTTTTCATCCTCGAACAAAATGCATCTTACTTTAAAGTTTTTATCCGACTGCATAAGGCTTAAAAGTACTTCGCCGCCCATTGCGCCGGACGTTCCCGTTAAAGCTACAACTTTACTCATCTCAAACATCCTCAAATTATTTTTTCCGTGGTTCGATTTTACTTTTTCAAATTTATAAAAACTTAATTTACAATTTTCTCGGCGACAGTAAGGAAAATCAGTCGCCTCTGGCACCGCAAACGCATAAGGGGGCATTTGCTCATCTCGCTTTGCAAAACAGTGGGTGTCCACTGTTTTGAGAAATCAAAGCTCGTCGTCGAAGTGGTCTTTGTATCCCTCGCCGTAAATCTCTTTTGCAGAGGAAACTATCATAAAGGCGTGGGGGTCAATATCTTTCACAATATCTCTTATTTTCGGATACATAAAGTTTTTTGCCGCGCACATAATTATGCGTCTGTTCTCACCCGTGTAAGCGCCTTCACCGTCAACGTAGGTTGCGCCGACGTCAAGCTCTTTTAAAAGTTTTTCACATATAAGCGCGGATTTTTCCTCGGTTGTGATAACGTACAACAGCTTTGCCGAGTTCCCGCCGTATAAAACCAAATCGAACAGTATTGTAAAAACGACTATGGCAATCAAAGTGTAGCAGGCAAGCTCGAAGTTTTGGAAAACCGCAAACGCCACGCCCATTATCATTACGTCAATCACCATTGATATAACGCCGGTCTTTATATATCGAAATTTCTTTCTTAAAATTTTAACTATGATGTCGGTGCCGCCCGTGGAAGAGTCCATTCTGAATATAAGTCCAAGACCTATACCGAACAACGCCCCGCCGAGAAGAGCAGGTATCAAAAGCCCTTCCGTTTTAAAAATTTCAACGTCCTTGAACGCAAAGTTCCAAAGCTCTATCATAAGCGAGGAAACCACCGTAGCGAATAAGGTTGATATTGCGAATTTCTTTCCGCAGAACACCGCGCCAAGAATAAACAGCGGAACGTTTATCGCGATAATCAGTATGCCCGTAATATTCGTCTCTATCGGCAGTATTTCGTTAATGATAATCGCAATACCCGTTGCACCGCCCGGCGCTATATTGTACGGGTCAAGGAAAATTGCCACTCCCAAAGAATAAATTATACAGCCCAGCGTAATTACCGAATAGTCTTTTAAAATTTTCAAAACAGCTTTTTTCGTAATCTTGCCGTTGCCGTTTTCTTTGACGGATTTCAAATTCCAAGCCTCCGAATTTATCACTTAAATTATACGCAAAAACCTAAAAATAGTCAATAGACTTTTTCATAAAATTTCAAATTTAACTTCAAAAATTTTTCAATTGCCCCGCACATATAGCTGTTTTATTTTTTTGCATAAACTTCAAAAAAGCGTCAAAATTTCAATTGCCCCCCATATATGTTGGACTTTCGCGGTATTTTGACGGCAATTTCAAGCCAAAAACGCCATTGCCCCGCCAATATATGCGTTTTTAAGCAAATTTTTAAAAATTTTCCATTTTTTATCTTTTGCCCGTCTTTTGCAAAATAAAAGCCCGGGCAAAGCTGATTTTGCCCGGGGTCTTTGGTGCGGATAATAGGATTTGAACCTACACGATTTCTCACTGGATTCTAAGTCCAGCGCGTCTGCCGTTCCGCCATATCCGCAAAATTTAACAATGATATTTTAATTTAACTTTTTTAAAAAGTCAAGTTATACTTTATCGTTCAAAAAATAATGGCAATAAATTCCGTAAAAATAATTGACTTATAAAACCTGGTTTGCTATACTTAAAAAGCTGTTTGAATTTCGGCAAATAACGCTTAGGCAAGGGCAGGTGAAAGAGATGTCAACTATCAAAGTAGGCGAGAACGAATCAGTTGAAAGCGCGCTTCGTCGTTTTAAAAGAAAGTGCTCGCGTGACGGTATAATCGGCGACCTTCGCAAGAAGGAGTTCTACGAATCACCTTCCGTTAAGCGCAGAAAGAAAGCAGAAGC
>JAIDQV010000017.1 GCA_029062045.1 Clostridia bacterium | reverse complement strand
GACGAGTGCCACCGTTTTAACAAAACTCAGTCGGACAGCCTTCTTCCCGCAATAGAGCAGGGCACTATAATTTTTATAGGTTCTACAACGGAAAATCCCTTTGCAGCGATGACCCCCGCAATAGTTTCAAGGTGCAGGGTTTTTGAGTTCAAAAGGCTTTCGTTCGAGGATATAAGGGGGGCAATCGCAAAATCTCTTACCGATAAACGCAAAGGTTTAGGAGAATATTCGGCTACCGTTGACGATGAAGCGCTTGACCATATAGCGCGCGTTGCGGGCGGGGATTTACGCACAGCGTACAACGCTTTGGAGCTTGCCGTTCTTACTACGCCGCCCCAAGCCGACGGCAGTATACACGTAACTTTGTCCGATGCGGAACAGTCCATTCAGAAAAAGGCGATGTCTTATAACGAAGACGCGTATTACGACTATCTTTCGGCTTTTTGCAAATCTTTGCGCGGAAGTGACGCGAATGCCGCACTCTATTATGCTATGCGGCTTGTCGAGGGCGGTTGCGACCCTATGATTATTGCAAGGCGGCTTTCTATTCACGCGGCGGAGGACGTTGGAATGGCAGACCCCAACGCGCTGAACGTGGCGGCGTCGGCTATGTATATTTTTGAAAAGACGGGATACCCCGAAGGGTTAGAGCCTTTGTGCGAGGCGATAGTTTACGTTTGTGAAGCGCCTAAAAGCAATACGGTTGAAGTTGCAATGAACGCGGCAAAGCGCGACGCACGCGAAGTGCGCGACGACGATGGCGTTCCGCCATATCTAAAAGACAACACCTTCGGCGATAAAGAAACTAAGGCGCAAAGCTCTAAGTATAAGTATCCGCACAATTATGCGGGCGGCTACGTTGAACAGCAGTATCTTCCCGATAAGTTAAAGGACAGAATTTATTACACTCCGTCGGACTACGGCTTTGAAAAGACGGTTAAAGAAATCAGAAAGCAAAAAGGTAAATTAAAATAAATGGCAACCCGCAAGCGGGTTGCCATTTATTCAATTTTTTTAAATTAACCGTTATAACGGTTAAGGTTAGCGCGGATAGCCTCGATAAGTCTTTTTTCTGCCGCAACCTTCGAGTCCTTTGCAACCTTCGTGCATACGGATGTGCCGTAAAGTTTTGAAAGGTCGTCTACAAGGTTTTTAAGGTGTACGGTATCAAGAATGTTAGTTGAACCGCAAAGCTCTTCCGCCGTAGTTTCATTAGTGGGTTCCGTTGTGTAGGTGTTCTCGTCCATAAAATAAATCCTCCTTTTTACTTGTGGGTGGACAAGGTTTGTCCATACTTACCAAGTTTTCTTGATAATAAAATATGTTCAAAAATTAAAATATATGAACACAATTATTTATGCCACGGCTTTTTCACATTGCCGCGGCTTTTTTCGTGCAAAAAAACATAAAAGGGGGACGGGCTTAATAAATATAAAACGTAGCCCGGATACGGACAAACGGCGGGTTAAATAGTTTTCGACAAAAAAACAATTATTGAAATCAAAGCAGACAAATTAAGCGTTTTGCAGTTTGCTAAAATCGGAGAGTAAGTTGATACATACGGTCAAATTCAAAACAGTTATTCTTGCGTTCGCCTCTGTGGCGATGGTGGCGGTATTGAGCGTTTCGGTATATTTTACGGGCGCTTACGCGGTGTTTTACGGCAACACGCCCAGGCTGATACCCATTTATTGCGTGGACAGGGAAGAAAAGGTTTGCTCGATCACCTTTGACTGTGCATGGGGGACCGAACACACCGACGATATTTTAAAGGCGCTTAAAAATTGCGACGTGCGCGCAACTTTTTTCATGGTTGAATTCTGGACGGAGAAATACCCCGAATTCGTCAAAAAAATCGACGAGCACGGCTGTGAAATTGGTACGCACTCTTCAACGCATTCTTATATGAGTAAGTTGAACGCCGAGGGGATAAAGCAGGAACTAACCACTTCTTCCGAAGCGATTACAAACGTAACGGGTAAGAAGGTTGAGCTGTTCCGACCGCCCTACGGCGACTACGACGACGAGCTTATAAAGACGGCTTCCGAACTTGGCTATCACACAATTCAGTGGGACGTTGACAGTTTGGACTGGAAGGATTTATCGGCTTCGGATATTGCGATGAGGGTTATTAACGGCGTTAAAAACGGTTCGATAATTCTTATGCACAACAACGGGCTTCACACTGCCGAGGCGGTGCCGATTATACTTGAAACTTTGAAAAACAGGGGTTATTCTTTCGTGCCTGTAGGCGAGCTTATTCTTCGCGAAAACTACGTAATAGACGGCACGGGTATGCAGAAAGCGGCAAGCTAAAAACCCCGTTATTTGCGGCATATATTGGGGGCAATTGGATTTTTTACAGGGAAATACATTTTATGGAGGCATATATGAATTACAACACGGAGAAAAACAACAAGGTCTACATTTACGGGGAAATCGTGTCCGAGGCAACTTTTTCGCACGAGGTTTACGGAGAGGGCTTTTACGAATTTTTTGTAAAAGTTATGCGCCTTTCGGGCCAGGCTGATATTCTTCCCGTAACGGTATCCGAGAGGATAATGACGGAAGACATGCGCGTTGGCAGTTACATTTGCGCGCTTGGACAATTCCGCTCGTACAACAAGTTAGAGGACGGCAAGTCCCGCTTAATGCTGACGGTTTTCGTAAGAGAGCTTCTCGATACGCAGCCCGGCAAAAATCCCAACTCGATAGTGCTTTCGGGTTATATCTGTAAACCGCCTGTTTACCGCACCACGCCGTTCAACAGAGAAATTGCCGACCTTTTAATCGCGGTAAACCGTAGTTACAACAAGTCCGACTACATCCCCGCGATTGCCTGGGGAAGAAACGCGCGCTTCGTGCGTAATTTGTCCGTAGGGGACAGGGTAGCGCTTTCGGGTAGAATTCAGTCGAGAGAGTATCAAAAGAAGCAACCCGACGAAAGTTTTGTTACGATGACCGCTTACGAGGTTTCCATTTCCAAACTTGCGGCGTTCGATGACGAGGCGGACTTCGATATCGACGAAGAGTTCGACCTTTATTCCACCCCGCACGCTTATCAAAACAATGATTAATTTGTGTAACTTCGTTGCGCCGTACTTTTGTACGGCGTTTTTTGTTTGAGCTTAACCGACGGCGATATTATTTGACACCGCGCGCTTACTATGTTATAATGTCGGAAGATTATTAAAACGCATAGGGGATAAATTATGCATCCTGAGCCTTTATTTGAAATTTTCGGCAAAGGCGTCTATGCCTACGGCATTTGTATGGCCGGAGGTATAGTTCTTTGCTTCGGCTTTTTGTTGTTTACGCTGTGGTACAAGAAATTTAACGATACTTCCGCAAACGCCGTTCTTGTTATAGGCATTTTAGGTACGGCTTTCGGCATATTTATGGCGATGCTTGTACAGTCCATTTTGAATTACGCAAAAGACCCTTCACAGCCCTTCCGGCTTGCGGGTATGACGTTTATGGGCGGACTGTTAGGCGGTGTAGTCAGCTTCGTTGTCGTGTGGAATTTGTACGTCTTCGTGATAGGTCCCCGCACGAAAATCAGCTGGCTTTCAAGCAAGAGCATGAACGCAGGACTTTCCGACGCGTTGCCCTTCATACCTATCGGTATTGCTATTGCACACGCTTTCGGACGCCTTGGCTGTAATTTTGCGGGCTGCTGCTACGGTGCGCCCACAGACGGCAGCTGGGGCTTGGCTTGCGCGGCTTACGACACTACGCTTAGAATCCCTGCACAGCTTTTTGAAATGAGCTTTCTTTTGTTGCTTGCGGGCGTAATGGCGCTTTTATATTTCCGCTTTAAATTCAATTACAATTTCAGCGTATATGCAATAGCTTACGGCATCTGGCGATTTATTCTTGAATACTTCCGTGCCGACGACAGGGGCGCGCCTATTCTCGGCTTACAGCCTTCGCAGTTCTGGAGTATTTTAATGGTGATTGCGGGAATAGGCTATTTCTTCCTGCAATACTTCTTGTTGAGGAAGCTAATGAAGCACCCCGAGATTCAAAACAAAGGCGAAAAGAAAGATAAAATTCAATTAACCGAGGACGGCACGCCCGTTCTTGTGCAAGGTGCGGAAGTAAGCAGGGTAGTTCCTGCGGAAACCTCCGAACCCGAAAACGAACAAGATAAACCTAAGGACGAAGAATAATTATGAAAAGTCAAAGCGTAGTAACCGATTTAAGAAGAAAAATCTTTACGGCAGTTGCGCGCGTCGCGTACGAATCGGAAAACCCGGCAAGCGATTTGGAAGAAATTCCATTTTTAATTACCCCCGACGAAGTGCCTAAGTACCGCGAAAGCATCTACCGCGAAAGGCAGATTGCTTCGGAAAGGGTTCGTCTTGCGATGGGGCTGTCGCTTCGTCCCGCAAACAAACCCGTACATATCACGGCGGGCGTAGACAAAAGCACTATTGCCGATAAGTATTACGAACCGCCGCTTATGCAGGTTATTCCTTCGGCGTGCGACTGTTGCCCCGATAACGAGTACGTTGTTTCTAACCAGTGTAGGAACTGTGTATCCCACGCGTGCATAAAAAACTGTCCGAAAGGTGCGGTTTCAATCGTGGACGGAAGGGCGTTCATAGACCAAGCTAAGTGCATAAAGTGCGGAAGATGCAAGGCGGCTTGCCCTTACGACGCTATTGCACACCACGTCCGTCCCTGCGCGGCGGCTTGCGGAGTGAAGGCCATTTCTTCGGACGAGTACGGCAGGGCGCACATTGATAACGAAATTTGCGTGGCTTGCGGACAGTGTATGTCGGCTTGCCCGTTCGGTGCTATTGCAGACAAATCACAGATTTATCAGCTTATCAAAGCAATTAAACAGGGCGACGAAGTCGTTGCCGCCGTTGCACCCGCAATAGTGGGGCAGTTCGGCGCAAAAGTTACACCCGGTAAACTTAAATCCGCGCTTCTTGCACTCGGGTTTAAAGACGTTTACGAAGTAGCCGTGGGCGCGGATGTCGGCTGTATTGCCGAAGCGCACCATTACGTCAACGAAGTAGTAACGGGCAAATTGCCCTTCCTTTTCACAAGCTGTTGTCCTGCGTGGGCGGTGCTTGTAAAGAAGCAGTTCCCCGACCTTGCAAGCGAGGTTTCCGAAGAGCTTACCCCCATGGTAGCGACGGCGCGTTCGATTAAAGTGAACCGCCCGAATGCGCGCGTAGTGTTTATAGGGCCTTGCGCCGCTAAGAAATTGGAAGCATCAAGAAGGGCTGTAAGAAGCCACGTGGACTTTGTAATTACGTTTGAAGAGCTTGCGGGTATGTTCGACGCAAAGAATTTAAACCTCGAAGAGATGGAAGAGCTTCCCGTCAGCTTGCAGGCAACGGGCGCGGGACGCGGCTACGCCTGTGCGGGCGGCGTTGCAAGCGCGATAGAAAGTTGCATTAACGAGTATTTTGCGGGCACCGAGGTAAAAATTCAGCATGCGGAAGGGCTTACGGACTGCAAAAAGGTGTTGACCCTCGCCAAAGCGGGCAAACTCAACGGTTATATGATTGAAGGAATGGGTTGCCCCGGCGGTTGCGTTGCAGGCGTTGGAACTATTATTCCGCCCGAGCGCGCAAAATTTGCGGTTGAGCAGATTGTTAAATCAAGCGAACAGCCCGTGCCTCCCAAAGAAATGGAAGATTTGGCTGAAAAACTTACCAAAATGGACTGATATAAAGCCCCGCACCGCACGGCGCGGGGCTTAAAATTTTAAAAAAGGTGCAAACTATTTATAGTAATTAACGGCGCAAGCAAAACCACGCTTTTGCGCAAGCGCACCCAATTTGTGGCTGTGCCACCTCAGCGGTGTGAATTTGCGCAATTATATTATTGTTTGCCCTTAAAGATTGCGCAAAGAGCGGCAGAGCCGCTAAAAATCACGGAATATTTTACGCGCATAATAGCGTGAAATATTTGTGAGGAGGAATATATGTACGATTTAGCAATTATAGGCGGCGGACCTGCGGGTGTTTCCGCGGCAATCAACGCCAAAATTTTAAATAAAAGTTTTATATGGTTTTCTTCGGGTGCGGAATCCAAAAAGGTTGCGCGGGCAGGGCTTATTAAAAACTACCCCGCACTTCCCGACATTACGGGCAAGGATTTGGCAACTGCGCTAAAAAACCACACCGAAAGCCTCGGTATAGGGATGACCGAGGAAATTATTACGGGCGTTTATCCTATGGAAGGCTCGTTCAGTTTGCTTGCGGGCAGTAAGAATTACGAGGCAAAGGCGGTTATTTTATGCCTCGGGGTTGAAACTCAAAAGCCCGTGGACGGAGAAGAAAAGCTCTTGGGGCGGGGCGTAAGCTATTGCGCCACTTGCGACGGCTTTTTATACAAGGGCAAAAAAATCGCCGTTTACTGCACGGATAAGCGGTTTGAGAGCGAAATTGAATTTTTATGCTCGGTTGCCGAAAAAGTTTACGTTATGCCCCTTTACAAGGGCTACGAAATAAAAGCCGAAAACGCGGAAATCATTTTGAAAGCACCCACTAAATTCGTCGGTGAAAACAGGCTTTCCGCCGTAGAGTTTGCGGGTGGCAAAGTGGAAGTTGACGGTGTATTCGTGCTTAAAAGCGCGTTTTCACCCGCAACTCTCGTTCACGGGCTTAAAGTAGAGGACGGACACATTTGGGTAAACCGCAAAATGGAAACGAACATTGCGGGGCTGTACGCCGCAGGCGACTGCACGGGTAGACCCTACCAGTATATCAAAGCCGCGGGCGAGGGCAACGTTGCCGCACATTCGGCAATCGAATATTTGGATAAATAATTTTGAAAGCGCGGCGT
>JAIDQV010000169.1 GCA_029062045.1 Clostridia bacterium | reverse complement strand
TTTTGAGGGGGTGGCGGACAAGCTTATATTATGCGGAAAAATAGTTTTATTTGTGGTGGCTATACCTATCCTTTCAAACACGTACAAAATAATCGTGTCGCTCATAAATCTTGCCTGAAAAAGCTACTTATAATCTTTTTCCTTCTTGTTACCGTAATTTTGTTGGCCTGTGCGGGAATTTCAGCCATTGCCGAGGACGGTAGGGAAGAGCTTACTGAAAATATTGCAAACCTGTTAGACGACTTGGACTTGTCTGAGTTGCAGAACTACTTAGACCAGAACAGCGACAGCTATCTTTTCAACTTCGGCGGCACGGCAAGAGAGATTGTAGAGTATCTTATAAACGGCAATCTCGGCACGGAATACGGCGGCTTTTTAAACGAAATATTTTCTATAATTTTTAAGGACGTTATAAATCTTGTACCCGCATTTGCAACGGTTACGGCGGTGTCTCTTCTGTCCGCAGTCGTAAGCGCTGCGGAAGGAAGCATATTAGGTAAATCTTCGGCTAAAATAGTCCATCTTGCTTGCTATTCGCTGATAATTTTAATACTTTCTTCCATGCTTATCGGAATTGTCGGTAGTTGCACCGACTGTATAAACGCCGTGAAAAAGCAGATTGAAATTATAACGCCGATTTTAGCAACGCTTACCGTTCTTACAGGCGGAACTAGCTCGGCGGCAATTTATCAGCCGTCTGCAGTATTTTTATCGGGCGGTGCGGTGGAAATAGTAAGCTGCTTCATTTTTCCCGCAACGGTGGGTGTAGTGGTACTGAATTTTATGTCGCGCTTCAACCCGCAAATGTCGTTCTCGGGCGTTACAGCGCTTTTAAAAAGCCTAATGAAGTGGGTTATCGGTATAACCGTAACAGTTTTCAGCATCTTTATAACGGCGCAAAGTTCGGCTTCTTCACTATTTGACGGCATCATTTTTAAAGCAACAAAGTACGTAGTATCAAACTCGGTTCCGCTTGTGGGTAACTTTCTTTCAAGCGGGTTTGATATGTTATCATCGGCAGGATTGCTTATTAAAAGTTCTGTCGGCGTATGCGGAATTATTCTATTGTTATTTGAAATAATTCAGCCGGTTATTACGCTGATTGCTTTTTCCATTATTCTTAAACTTGTGGGTGCGATAGTTCAGCCGATAGGGGAAAACGTTTTGTACGGGCTGTTATCGGACCTGTCTAAAGATATCGAGTACTTTATTGCAGGGCTTCTTACCGTGGCATTTATGTATGCGCTTGTAATTATGCTGATAATAAATTCGGCAAACAGTTTTATATGAAAGTTTACTTGCTTACCGCCGCGGGCGTTATCTTTCTTTCCGTTATCGTATCTTTGCTTATCCCCGAAGGCAAACTGCACAAAAGCGTAACATTCGTAATGCGGCTTGTTTGTATATTTGTACTAATTCAACCAATAACCGGTCTTTTTAATATTAAAGAAACGAATTCGGCTTGGTCGGACGACTTTTTCGATTATCAATATGTTTGCGGTGTTTACTCTGACCATCAAAGCGAACAGCTTGAAAGCCTTCTTAAAAAAGAGTTTGAAGTCGACGCGGACTGCGCGATTAAAGTCGAGTATGCGGAAGGGGAATTTAAGGTGACGGAAGTTGGGGTTGAACTCAATCAAAATAATAGTAAATTAATTGAAGAAATTTACGCATATTTGGACGGGCTCGGTTATATAAATATAACAGTATATGCGAAAAGTTCTTAATTTTGTGAATGATAATAAAAAGATAATTATCGTAGTTA
>JAIDQV010000168.1 GCA_029062045.1 Clostridia bacterium | reverse complement strand
TCGCCCGTCGGCTCGTGGGTGAATACCGCTTTAACCCGATAAGAAATCTTTCAGCCGTTTTCGGATTTCTCTCTCTGGAAAGGGTTTTATAAGGCGTCTGTCCCAGTCATAACCTTTACAATTAACAAAATTATATAAGTTTTAAAATCCAATGTCAAACGATTTTAAGCGTTTAATATATGCTTCCGCCTAAACTATCGTAGGCAACTATCGCGGGGAAGTCTTCAACTTCAAGCCTAAATACCGCCTCCGACAACAAATCGTCAAACGCAATACACTTAGAAGACTTTATCGAAAGCCCGTACAAAGCCCCCGCGCCGCCTATTGCCGCAAAGTAAACGGCGGTGTTTCTTTTCAGCGCCTCGCGCGTTTCACCGTTCATTTCGCCCTTGCCTATAATCGCGCCCAAGCCCAAATCCAAAAGAGTGGGGGCAAAACCTTCCATTCTTGCCGAAGTGGTAGGCCCGCAGCTTCCCGAAGCTCTTCCGGGCTTGGCGGGGCAAGGTCCCGCATAGTAAATAACCGCGTCCTCTATCTCGAACGGTAAAGGTTTTTTTTCTTGCAAAAGGGAAATAAGCCTCTTATGCGCGCAGTCCCTCGCCGTCAAAATAACGCCCGATATACTCACGCTGTCGCCCGCTCTCAACTCTTTTACATCTTCCTTTGAAAGGGGTAAAGTCAGTTTTTTCATAAAACCTCCTTTTCGCACCGTACGCAGTGGCACTGAATATTCACCGCAACGGGCAACCCCGCAATATGCGTGTGCGCCCATTCGCACGCAACGCCCAAAGCCGTCGTGTTTCCGTGGAAGCCTTGACAACCTATATTCAAAGCGTTAATTTTGCGCAAAGCCTCGCGTTCGATTTGTGCAATATCTTCACGCGTGTTGTAAGTTCCCACCTCGCGCGTCAAAGCCTTCTTTGCAAGGAAAGCGCATGTGTCGAACGACCCGCCAATACCTACGCCGACGTAAACAGGGGGGCAGGGGCGCGAGCCCGCAAGTTTTACCGTTTCAACTATCGCGTCAATAATTCCGTCAACGCCCTGCGCGGGCTTAAGCATATAAAGGCGGGACATATTCTCGCTTCCGAACCCTTTGGGCAAATAAGTTATATTAATTTTATCACCCTCGACAATTTCGGTGTGAATAACGGCGGGGGTGTTGTCGCCCGTATTTTTTCTGGTTATGGGGTCGCAGACGGACTTTCTGAAATACCCGTCCGCATAGGCGCGGCGCACGCCGTCGTTTACGGCTTGCTTCAAAGCCTTGCCTTCGAGAAAAACTTCTTGCCCTATTTCGAGAATAACCACGGCAAGCCCCGTGTCCTGGCAAACGGGCACGCCTTCGGCTTTTGCGACTTGCGCGTTGTCAATAAGCGTTTTTAAAGCGAAACGCGCCGCCGGGCTTTCTTCAACTTTGCAAGCGGAGTTCATCGCCTCAAGACAAGCGGGGGTAATGCTTACGCCCGCGTGCAAAGCCATTTTATAAATTGTATCCTCAATAATCGATGTGTTTATCGTCCGCATACTTAAATTTTACAACAAATTGCGTTAAAAGTAAATAATTAATTTACTTAAATTCGATTTTGCGGTATAATCGAAATATGGATAACGTAAACAATCCTCTTTTACAACGTGATTCCCATATCGGCGGTTTTGCTTTAAGCCTTGCCGCAATCCTGTATACTTTTGTCGGATTTATATTGGGTATTGTTATTTCTCTCGCCGGTATTGAAAAAAATACCGACGCTTATCTCTATTTAAACTACCTTGCCGCGCCTATCGCTATGACGATAGCAATGGCGGTAACTTTAAAGCTCAAAAAATTTCCTTTAAACAGGGCGTACCCCGTAAAGTGTCACCCCAAATACTTTTTAATAGCTTTGCTATTAATTTTCGGTCTTATCTTTTCTGTAAGCTGGATAGATACGGGCGTTACCGAACTTTTAAAACTTATGGGCTACGTCCCGAAGGGACAGGACGCATACCTTCCCAGCCTTTCGGGCGGGCTGATAGTACCCGCGCTTTTGGTTATCGCCGTTATGCCTGCGATATTTGAAGAAGGGCTTTTCCGCGGCGTCATTTTAAATACTTGCGCAGATAATGTCGGTACAATCCGCACCGTATTTATTGTCGGATTTTCCTTCTCGCTTTTCCACGCTTCCGCCGAGCAAACGATATATCAGTTTCTCGCAGGTTGTGTTTTTGCCTTCGTTGCAATCCGTTCGGGCTCCATTTTGCCGTCGGTAGTAATGCACTTTATCAACAACGCAATAATAATTATCTTTGCCGCTTGCGGACTTTTGGACGGGGCGGGCAACCTAATCATATCCGCGGGCGGGCAAATCGCGTTAATCGTAACTTCGGCGGTCGCTTTCATAGGCGGAATGGTTTGGCTAATTCTCGATAAAAAACCCGTAATAAAGTGCAGTAAAGGCTCGGTAAAATCCTTCTTTCTTTACGCTTCCGTCGGCATAATCATAATGGGCATAATGTGGATACTCTCGTTTTTTATCAGGTAAAGTATGCAGAAAATCAATATAGTTTGCGTGGGTAAAATCAAAGAAGACTTTTACCGTAGCGCCGTAACCGAATACTTAAAACGCCTTTCCCGCTTTGCCAAGGTTGAGGTTAAGGAAATTGCCGAAGGCAAAGATTTGGAAGAGGAAGCCCAGGGCATCCTGCGCGCCGCAAAAGGATATATAGTTGCACTGTGCGTAGAGGGCAATAAACTTTCAAGCGAAGAACTTTCAAAGCGTATAAAAACCCTCACTGACAAGGGCGAAGAAATAACCTTTATAATCGGCTCGTCCTGCGGGCTTGCGGAGACCGTTAAAAGCCAAGCCGACTTCAAACTTTCCTTTTCGGATATGACTTTTCCGCATCAGCTAATGCGCGTAATTTTATGTGAACAAATCTACCGCGCGTTTATGATAAACAGCGGTAGCACCTATCATAAGTAATCAAAACCGCCCGCAAATCATACCTTATAGGTATGATATACGACGAAGTTTCAAAGTTCTACAAAGACTATCAGTTCAAAAAATGTATAATAGGCTATTCGTGCGGCGGTAAAGAAATTTACGCTTTTCACCTCGGCGCGGAAACGGGCAGGCAGTTTATTGCCGTTTACGCCGTTCACGCCCGTGAATGGATAACCGCCCGCCTCGCGTTAAAGCACTTAAAAAAAGGACTGAAAAGCGGCGGTGGATGGATAATTCCCCTTTTGAACCCCGACGGCGCGGCTATATCCGAAACAGCGTTTCCGTTATGGAAAGCCAACGGGCGCGGGGTAGACTTAAACTGTAATTTCGACGCGGACTGGGGTAGCGGCAGATTGAACACCCGCGTTCGCGGCGGTGAAAACTGCGTTGGCGACTATCCCTTTTCCGAACCCGAAACAATAGCGCTTCGGGACTTCACTCTCAAAATCCGCCCCTTCGTAACTTTCAGTTTCCACACCAAGGGCGAAGAAATTTACTGGGAGTACGGCGGCAGGGGGGATATCCGCGGTGCAAGCATAATAAATTCCGTTACGGGATACAGCGTCAAACGCATCTACGGCTCGGCCGGCGGGTATAAGGATTGGTGCATACAAAAGCTCAAAATACCCGCCTACACAATAGAGTGCGGCTCGGACGACTTATCGCACCCCATAACCGAGATTAAACACTTAAAAAAATGTTACAAACTTTTAAAAATCTTTTTTGAAAACTATGGCAAATAAATTTATGAAAGCCGCGCTCAAAT
>JAIDQV010000167.1 GCA_029062045.1 Clostridia bacterium | reverse complement strand
ATTATAGACAGTTTAAAGTCAATAAATTTGTTAAATTTGCATAAACCTATTGAAATACTTTAAATAATAGTGTATAATATATATCTATTTAAAAGGTTGTTTTTTCCGTTTACGGCCAAGAGCCCGTGAACGTATAAGGAGGGAAATAATGTTTTGCACGGAGTGCGGTGAAAAATTGACGCTGATGTTTGCAAGCGGCGAAGGGCTTGTCCCCTACTGCAAGGCTTGCGGGCAGTTCAGATTTGCGCAGTTCCCTACTGCCGTAAGTATGGTAGTTACCAACCGAAGCAAAGATAAAATATTGCTTGCAAAGCACAAGGGACAGAAAGATTTTATTCTTTTTGCGGGATACGTTAAAAAGGGCGAAACGGCTGAAAAGGCTGTGACCCGCGAATTCAAGGAAGAAACCAAGCTGAACACGGTTAAGTTTAAATATATGTCCTCCCGCTTTCACGAACCGAAAAGCGTTTTAATGCTGGGATTTCTTACAATGGCCGAGGACGGCGAACCCGTAATTGACGAAAGCGAGATTGAAGAAGTTAAGTGGTTTTCGTTTGAAGATGCTTTGAAAGCAATCAGAAAAGACTCGACAGCGGAAGCGTTTTTGAAGAACGCTTTGACTGAAATAAAAAATTTTAAGTGAGGTTAAAAAATGAAATTATTACTTTCTACCGGCGGCATAATCGGCATAGTTGTCGCGGTTGTGGTTGTTCTTATCATTGTGATATGGGCAATAGCAACGTACAACAAGTTTGTAGGTTTGGGCGCTAACAGTGACGACGCTTTTTCGGGAATTGACGTATATTTGAAAAAGAGATACGACCTTATCCCCAACCTTGTTGAAACGGTTAAAGGCTATGCAAAGCACGAAAGCGACACCTTTGCAAAGGTAACCGAAGCGCGTTCAAGGGCAATGAGCGCAACCACCGTAAGCGAAAAGATTGCGGCGGACAAAGAACTGACCACTGTTTTACAGGGTTTTAGGCGCGTAACCGAAAACTACCCCGAACTGAAAGCAAACAGCAACTTCCTTGATTTGCAGAATCAGTTAAGAGTAATCGAGAACGAGCTTGTAAACGCAAGAAAATATTACAACGCAAACGTAAGAGAGCTCAACAAAAAAATAAAGAGCTTCCCCGCTCTTATCATTGCAAAAATGATGAAGCTCGAACAACGCGAATATTTCTCGATTGAAAATCCCGAAGAAAGACAGAACGTAAAAGTTCAATTTTAATTGATTATAAAATTAAATTAACGGCGCTTTTGCGCCGTTACTTCTTAAAAGGGATAATATGAAAAAAATAAAAATACAACCTTATTTTATCGCTCTTTTAGTTTTACTTTTATCGGTTGTTTGCCTTGCTGTCGGCTTCGGTACGGCAAAGCCTGCAAGCGCGGAAACTACGCGCACCAGTGAACGGCTGTACTATCACCCCTATCTTTCCGGCTACTCCGTTGAAATGGATATCAAAAGCGACCGCTCTATCGCAGTAACCGAGGATATAACCGTATATCATTACAACAATACGGGTTTTATCCGCGATATTCCGGTAAATGCGGGCGAAGTGATTAAAAACGTTAAGGTTTGCGAAATAACGAGCGGCGTTCCAACATCAGTTTACTACGACATTTTCGTTGAAGATAACAGCTTTCTTTCAATTGATATCGGAGACAGCAGATATAAGAATGACGAACACACCTACCGGATAACCTACGATTATTGCATGACGAAAGCGCAGGAAGGTGCAAACAAACTTGCGCTTACACCTATTGGTACAGGTTGGCCATGTGAGATTGCTAATATTTCTTTTATCATTAAACTGCCCGAAGGCTATATAAAAGACAGTGTAAGTTGCTTTTATCAAGCCGAGTCAGGGGACGACGTCGTAAAACTTGAACCTACTACCGAAACGATAGACGGCAGAACTGTTATATCATACGTTGAAAATAAATACGTCATTTCGGACTACGCTTTGAGGGTTGATTTGGAGTTCGAAGAGGGCGCGCTTACGACTTACTTCGATTTTACCCCTTACTGGTTTATTATAGCTGCGGCGGTTATTCTGTTTATTTTAGTTGCGGTAAAATTCCTTTGCTTCAATAAAAACAGTCTTACCCCATACGTAAACTTTGACGCACCTAATAAAATGAGCCCCCTTTTAATGGGCAAGCTGATTGACGGAAAAATCGATTCCGAAGATATAACTTCGATGATTTTCTATTGGGCGGATAAAGGCTATTTGAAGATAAACTTCGACGATCAGAGAGACCCCACGTTAATACGCATAGTAAGAGCTTTACCGCAAACAGCACCCGACTACGAACAGATTATGTTTGCCGAGCTATTTAACGGACTTGACGCAATAAAGCCCAGCTTTTTAAGAAACAGGTTTTATATTACAACCGACAAGGTTACGCGAATGCTTAACAGCAAGACCAAGGGACTTTACGAAAGAAAGAGCGTTATATTATCGTGCATATTTGCGATTATAGCGGGGCTTATGCTTGGGATAACACCTATGCTGCTTACTCTTTTCCAAATTTCCGTCCGCTATTTTGTATTTGCACCCTTTATCGCAGTAGTACCTTTATTGTTCGTCTACGTTTTCAGTACGTGCCTCGCAAACAATAAATTTAAAACAAAGAAAAGCGCGAAAATTCTTTTAGTTTGTTTAGCGGCTATAATAGGCGCGTTTTTGACTTTGTTTTATACTGTGTTTGTGCCTTCGTTTATATTCGGAATAATTCCGAAAATTCTGCTTTGTCTAATCACCTGCGTAACCGTTGGAACGTCGGTTATTATCGTAAGCAGGACGAAAGAATACACCCAACAGTTGAACGAAATTGTAGGCTTTAAGAACTTTATCGAACTTGTCGAAAAAGACAAACTTGAAAAATTGCTTGAAGAAGACCCTGAATTCTATTACCATATTCTACCCTATGCGCAGGTTTTGGGAGTTTCGGATAAGTGGGAAGAAAAGTTCAAGGATATTACCGTTCGTCCTCCTGAATGGGCAACATGCTCAACTACCGATACACTGTTGAACTTCTACATTCTGAACAGAGTTATGCACATATCAATGTCGAATATGACTGCGAATATGGTTTCGCGCCCCAACTCTTCGGGGATGTCGGGCGGCGGACATGGAAGTTTCGGCGGTTTTTCCGGCGGCGGACACGGCGGTGGCGGCGGTCGCTTCAGATAAACAGATAAAAAGCGGTTGGCGTTATTCGCCAACCGCTTTTATTGTTTGTTTTATTCGGCTTCTACCGTTATTTTTATTTTTGCGGAAATTCCTTCCAAGAGCTTCAAATCGATATCGTACACACCCAAAGTTTTTATGGGTGCGGGAAGAACTACTTTCTTTTTGTCAATATCGTAACCCGCCGCTTTCAACGCGTCCGAAATGTTTGCGCCCGTAACAGAGCCGAACACCTTGCCCGCTTGCCCCGCTTTTATTTTAACGGTGAAGTTCTTTCCGTTAATTTCGCTTGCGAGAGCGCGCGTCGCTTTGATTTCCTCTGCCTTGTGGTATTCCGCCGCAGTATTTTTTTGCTTTAAATCGTTTAATTTAGATGCGGTTGCAACCTCTGCAAGTCCCTTCTTTATAAGAAAGTTGCGCGCGTATCCTTCGTTTACGTCAACAACTTCTCCTTTCTTTCCCTGTCCCTTTACGTCTTGAAGTAAAATAACTTTCATTGTAACACCTCTTATATTTATTTTAATCCCCGCGCCCGCGTTTGTCAAGGACAACGCATAGTTTAACATTTTGCGCACAAAATAAAAGCGGAGGTTATTTTATGGAAAACGTA
>JAIDQV010000166.1 GCA_029062045.1 Clostridia bacterium | reverse complement strand
ATATTTTATCGCCGCGCCGCATTTTAATTTATAATTTTATTTTCAATAATTTATACGGAGGAACATTATGAAGTACAAACAATGGCTACTGGAATGGCTTGAAAATTACGTCAAACCCGTTTCCAAACACAAGACTTACGTCAGGTACAACGAAATTGTAACCCAGCACATCACAACCCAGCTTGGCAATTACGAGCTGAAAAGTTTAACCCCGCTTGTTTTGCAACACTACACTATGCGCCTTTTAAAGGACGGCAATTTGAAGACGGGGGCAGGGCTTGCCGTGAACACCGTGAACGGCATTGTTACGGTTTTAAAGAATTCGCTTCGTTCCGCCTACGTCGTAGGCGAGATAAAGGAACACCTTGACGATAAAATCAAACGACCGCGCGCGACGCAAAGACAGATTACGAGTTTTACCGTGTCCGAACAGAAAAAGATTGAAAGGGAAGTGCTTTCAAGCCCCAAGCCGAGAATGTTCGGCGTTGTGCTGTGCCTTTATACCGGGCTGAGGATAGGCGAGCTTTTAGCACTTGAATGGACGGACATAGACTTCCAGAAGTGTACGGTAACCGTAAGCAAGAGTATGCACGACGGGCAGGATAGTAACGGCGTAAACACGAGAATTATAGATTTGCCCAAAACCGAAACTTCAAAAAGGGTTATTCCCTTCCCCAAACAGCTACTGCCGCACCTAAGAGCTTTAAAGAAGAGTTCGACGACGAAGTACGTTGTTTCTTCCACCAAGGGGATAGGGGTTTTCGTGCGGGCTTATCAAAGAAGTTTCGAGCTGTTATTGAAAAGGCTTAACATACCGCACAAGGGCTTCCACGCGCTTAGGCACACTTTTGCCACTCGTGCGATAGAGTGCGGAATGGACGTAAAGACCCTTTCCGAAATTTTAGGGCACAAAAACGCAAACGTAACTTTAAATAAATACGTTCACTCTTTTATGGAACACAAAAAAGAGATGATGAACAGGCTCGGAAAGATGCTGATTTAAGCGTTAACCCCCATATATATGCCGATAAACGCAAAAAAACACGCCAAAATAAGGGCGTGAAAAAAGCCACCTATTATGATAATAGATGGCTTTTTTATACCCGTATAGTATCACTTGAAAAACGTAAAGTCAAGCATATTGCGGGGTGTTTTCATAATTTTTTTATTTATAATATATGCCAAAACTTGAAAAATCTGCCATTTTTGCCGCTAAAAGTACACCTATTATCATAATAGGTGTACTTTTTTGGATACATTTTCGGCTTAAAATTAACTCTTTAATAGGAGGAAATATATAGATTATGAAAAGGAAATTAAATGCAAGAACTATAACGCTTATCTCGCTGATAGCCGCCTTAATATGTGCCGTTATCGCGGGATTTGCGTTGTCAAACTTGAATGAAAATGCTTCGACAGAAAATTCAAATTGCATAGCTAAACCAGAACACAGTGCTTCAACTACATGGGTAGATTACGGCACCAAAGATGACGGCTATGATGATTGGTATGATGACGATGATAGTTATTATTACTATGTAGAATATAGTTCCGGCTCTGTAATTGTAGGTGATGTTGTTTATATAAGGGGCCGCTCGGACGATTATACTGCGCGTCTTGTAATCAGCGGTGTGAAGTATAATGACCTTGGTAGAACATCAGATGGTAAAAGTATAATACAACCGACAGAAGTGGGCGAGTTGGAGGCTTGGGTGGATTCAGACCACGGAAGCTCTTATTCTATATCTATAAGGGTTACTTCTTACATAGTTACTGAAAAAGAGGACATGGGTGATTATTACTATTGGCTTGTGTACGATACAGGCGTTATGCATGTCGGGGATACGCAAACCGTTTATGCTGTAACTGATAACCCTGCATTTGAAAATACGAGCAAATTAAAATGGGATGTTTGGGGCCAATGCACCGTCCTTGATGGGGGTGACGGTTGCGATTACGTTACGATAAAAGCAACGGCATTAGGTTCTATATCTTTTTACGTGGATTTTGGACCGATTGAAACAAGCACGGAGACAGTAAGAGTAACCTCAAACATTGTCGAGGGCTTAGTGCATGATGGTGGTAACGATTATTGGATTGAGATTGCCTCTAAGACTATGAAAGTAGGCGAAAGACAAACTATATATTATTACACAACAAATAAGAGAATAAATACATCCAACGTTGGTTGGACTTTGTATTGGATAGGCACTTCTACTTCGTCAAGAGCTAAAATTGTAGCCGGTGGTAACGGTTACAATTATATAACTATTGAAGCGGTAGCTGTAGGCTATATAGGTGGTTATGAGGATTCTTGTGCGCCGACCGAGACTGGTTCGTTCTCTATAACAATTGAAAAAGGCGATTACAATATGTCGGACGTCACATGGGTTTACAGTTCGGCGTTTACGTATGACGGTAGCACTAAAACTATATATTTAACGGGTTTACCCAGCGGAGTAACGGCAAATTATTCAAATAACAGTAAAGTTAATGCCGGTACTTATAGTGCAAGTGTAAGTTCGTGGAATTACGACAGCACGAACTATAACGCACCTTCTTCGGTTGCAAGTAAAAGTTGGACTATAAACCGTGCAACTATTGACGAGCCCACTTTTTCAAAGACCAACTTTGACTATTCGACAAGTCAGCAATCGTTCACTATAAGCTCAACTTCTTATATGACTATAACTTTGCCGAGCAGTTGGACGAGGAACGGTAGTACCATTTACATACCCGCAAACACGGCGGCAAGTACGTCTTCATATGACGTTGTATTAAAACCCGATTCAAACCATCAATGGCGGTATGAAACACCCGAAGCGGGACTGACCGGAACGCGTACGACTTATATTTATATAAGACGCGCGGCTATAAACGAGCCTACTTTGAGTAAGTCAAGTACAACTTATTCGCAAAGTTCGCAGGACTTTACAATAAGTTCAACTTCTTATATGACGATAACGCCCCCGACAGGGTGGAGTAGGAACGGAACGAAAATAACTATCCCCGGCGGTACAGGTGTAAACAGTTACAGCGTTTCAGTTACGCCTGACAGCAACCATCAATGGTCAAGCGGGTCAAACGTAAATAGCGCAAGATTGTTGCCTATTTCAATAACCGCGCAGTCGATTACTACGGGCACGGTAAATTTAAACCAAACTTTGTATGTTTATAGCGGTAGCGCAAATAAGCCTTCCGTAACTTCTGTAACGGTGGGTTCCGAAACGGTGCCCACAAGCGATTACACGGTTGCGTATTCGGCCAATATAAATGCCGGTACGGCAACTGTAACGGTAACAGGTAAAAACAACTATAAAGACAGTTGTTCAACCACTTTTACAATAGATAAAGCAACGCCTACGGGGCTTAGCGTAACGCCTGAGGCGGGAACCCACGTAGCGGGCGCGGCGCTTGCTACGGTAGGTTTCACAAGCAGCAATACGGGCGGAATAAACGGAACGTTTAACTGGACGGACCCCTCAACGACTTTGGCATTGGGCTCTTCAACCTACGGGTGGACTTTCACCCCGACGGATACAGTCAACTACAACAACGTAACGGGTACGGTAACCATTTACGCCGTCGGGCTGGATTCCATAACGGTAGAGGGCGGAAAGTCGACTTACAAGGCATACGAAAGCTATACGACTGCAGGATTGAAAGTATATGCGGTGGCAAGCGGCGTTAAGCGTGAAGTTTTCGGCTATACGGTTTCAATTCCTTACGAGGACGCCGGAAGAAGTTCTTTCTTGGTTTCCGATAACGGCTGCGTAGTAACAATTAGCTATTCCGAGGGAGACAAAACTGCCACGACCACTATTGCCATTACTGTAGAAAAGGCAGACTATAACATGAGCGGCGTTTCACTGAACGGCGATGTCGTAACCTATGACGGTTCCGCGCATTCAATAACTTATTCGGGTACTTTGCCCGCAGGCGTGTATTTCTCTAAATATACGTATAACGGTAAGATTTTGAATGAAGTAACCAATGCGGGAAACTATGAAGTAAAAGCGCTGTTCACCATAGACGACACCGCAAACCGTAACATACCCGAACTTGTAGCAACGCTTACAATAAACAAAGCAACGCCAACAGCGACGGCTAACGTACAGGACGGAACTTACTACGTCGGTGACGAGCTTGGTACCGTTCCTATATCCGTCGGAACGTACAGCGTTCGCGGTTCGATTTCTTGGACGACTTCGGAAAGCACCTTGACGGGTACGGCGAACAGCTATGGCTGGACCTTCGTTCCCGACGATTCAGACAACTATGCAACAATAACGGGCACCATAAAGGTTACGGCTTGCTATAAACTTTTAAGCATAAGCGTAACCGGCGCAAAGACTACTTACAAAGCACACGAAAGTTTCGATACAACGGGAATGGTAGTTAAGGCAAAATACGTAGTAGGTAAATCCGAGACTACTGTTACGGGCTATACGGTAAGTTACCCCACGAATGGCGCTAACGAGTTCTTTATTACGGACAACGGCGGAAGCGTAACCATAACTTACGAAGAAAACGGAATTACCGTAACCGCGAACGTTACCGTTACCATAACCCAAAACTCATACGATATGACGGGCGTTACGATGACCGACGTTACGGTAACTTATGACGGCAAAGCCCATTCTATAACTTGTACCAGCGCATTGCCCAATGGCGTTACGATAACTGGCTATACGTACAACGGCGACGCAGCAACAAGCGCAACGAAGGCGGGCACCTATACGGTTGCTGCGGTGTTTAAAATCGACGACGCTGCAAATTACGAAATGCCAAAGCTTTCGGCAACGCTTACCATAAACAAGGCAACTCAAACAATAACGGTAGACAACAGCAAAACTGCTTACACCTACAACGGCGAATTACAGACGGTTGAGGGAATAGCAAGCGTTAAAGATACCGAGCAAACCGTTAAGTATACGGACAACGAGTTTACAACGGTAGCAGAGGGCAACGCACTTAGCGTTAAAGTGTACGTAGAAGAAACGGACAACTACGAGTATGCGGAAAAATTTGTAACGATTACCGTAAACAAAGCGCAAGTTTCGCTTACCTGGACTGGCGGCGACGGAGTTTACGACGGTAAAGAGCATAACGCAACGCTTACGGTAGCAGACGGAGTGTTTACAAGGGACGCAAGCACGTTCACAACGGATACCTTGAAGGGACATATAACGGTAAGCTATACCACTTCGGACGGCAATGCGGAAAGAACGAACGTAGGCACTTATGCGCCTTCGTATACGGGTTATCCTTCGGGCGAACCCTTCTGCAACTACACACCCGTGGTATCCAACCCGAGCTACACTTTTGAAATAACCCAAGCTACTGTTACGGGCTTAGAGTTCAACGGCGATTCATTTGAATACGACGGCACGTCGCACACTATCGAAATAAGCGGCACGCTTCCCGACGGAGTAACCGTTAAGTACTACCATGACAAAAAAGAGTTTAAAGGCGTAACGGACGTGGGCACTTACACGATTACGGCAGAGTTTGAATGTACTGACAACTACGTAAAGCCTGCAGACAAAACCGCAACAATAATTATTACGTCTAGGGCGATAGCAAACGGCGACGTTAGCAACATCAACAGTACTTACACCTATAAAGGCGAGGCGTGGGAGCCTGACCCCGAAGTCGTGCTTACTTTGAATGGCGCGACGAGCGCAACTACGCTTGTTGCGGGTACCGATTACAAAGTAACTTATACCCCCGATTCCGCGGACGGATACTCAGCGGGCACGACCGTTACCGTAACCGTTGAAGGTATCGGCAACTATTCGGGAACGGTAACAAAAACGTTCACCATAGAAAAAGCAACCATAACGAGAGAGTGGGAGAATGGCGACAGCTTCACTTACGACGGCCAAGGACAGGGCTCGACCGTGAAATTCTCGGGTATAGCAGACAGCGATGCGAACACGGTCAAACCCGTAGTTAAGTACAAGGGCTCGGGTAGTACCGAATATGCGGAAAGCGAGATTTTGCCCGTAGACGCGGGTAACTACATTGCAACGGTGTACTTCGTGTTAGCAAACGACAACTATATCAGCAAGGTAGTAAACAACGAGTTCAAGCGCTTTACAATAAAGCAAGCGCACGTGAATGTTGAAGCTCACGTTGAGGATAACCCTCCTTACTATGCAGGAAGTGCGCTTCCCATCATAGAGGTTAAATCGTCGCCGGAGTTCAACGGAATTGCGGTAACAGGCAAAATTGAGTGGCAGAACGTAGGCAACGCACGACCTTCGCTGAAAGACGGAACGAACGCTTACGTTTGGGTATTCACACCCGATGACAAGAACTTTGCACCGGTAACCGGCACTTATACCATAGCGGGCGTACTTATGCCCAATATCTCAAGCATAACGGTAGACTGGAAGGACGGCATACCGCATAAATTATATACCTCAACTACGCTTGACGGCGTTAGGGAATACATCGTAGTGAAGGGAATAATTGATAAAGACCATGACCCGATAGAGATAGCCGATTACGAGCTTACAGGCGACTGGGGCACAGGTGATATTCCTTCCGGTAGTCGTACCCTAACGATAAACGTAAACATATCCGATAACAGCTTTACCGAATTCTTTGGTGTTGATTTTGAGGAAGTCAGCCTCAGCCGCATAGAGGTAACGACAGTTGACGGCGGAAGTATTAAAACGAAGTACGAGGCGTTCGATAAATTCGACAGGTCAAAGATAATCGTAACCGCAGTTTATAACGACGGGAAAGAAGTAGTCGTTGAGGATTACGAAATTGTCTATCCCGACGAAAGCAAAGACTGTTTCTGGGCGGGTGAAGGAACGCAAACCTTGACCATTAAGTATAAGGACGCGGACCCCCACAAAATAAGCGTAAGCGTTTCTAAAAAGACTTACGATTTAAGCGGACTTGGCATTGACAAGACCAAAACCGAAACTTACGACGGGGAAGTAAAGAGCTACTCAATAAACGGCACATTCGGACTTGGAAAGGTTGAGTACGCGTACAGTTACTATGAGAACGGTGAATGGAAGCCTGTATCCGAGTCGGAAGTTAAAGACGCCGGCACGTACAAGGTAACGATTGGGTTCACTATTGTCGGTGAAGATAATATTGCAAATTATGAAGCAATAGAAACGCAAGAAGTAACGCTTGTTATCAACAAAGCTGTTTACGATAACGTTGACAAAATCGGCTTTGCAACGACGAGCTATGTCTTCGGTAACTCAGTTGAAGATAATATGGCGGTACAGAACGTGCCCGACGGCGTAACAGTAGTTTACGAGTATAAGGATTCTACCGGTAAAGTACTTACCGCCGACGAAGTTGTGAACGCGGGCGTTTACTCGGTAACGGCAAAATTCGTAACTGACGAAAACCACGCGGGCATAAAGTCTAAGACTACTAAGTTTACCATCGAGAAGGCTACGCCCGCTGTTAACCCCATAGTAGGCGGAAGCCTTTCCAAGGGCACTAAACTTTACGAACTTACCTTCGCAGACGACGGAGCCGTTGCCGGCACATTTAAGTGGGTGAACGACGAGCAAGAGTTACAGGCAGGCGTCAACAGATGCCATTACACCTTCACCCCCGATGACAGCGCGAACTACAAAACCGTAAGCGGATATATAGACCTTAGCGTAGGTTCAATATCCGAAGGCGAGGTTGCGAACGGCGGAAACTTATCCGCAGGCTTGACCGCCGCAATAATAGTAAGTATGGCGGCTTGCCTTGCAGTTGCGATAATCGCGCTTATCTTAGCGGTGAAGAAGCCCAAGACTGCAGATGCGGACGGCTTCTACGAGTACGCTTCGGAAGAGGACTTGAAGTAATCTTATCCAACCTAATGGCAATCCCGATTTATCGGGTGTCATACCGTAGCCCGAAAGAATTACGGCCTATGAAATGAAATAATGTGGTTCTTAAGTAATTTTAAAAGTCGCAATATCTCTTTCGGGTTACGGTAAAATATTTTATGAAAAAATAAAAAATTCAGCCCGCGCAAATTTTAGCGCGGGCTTTATTATGTGCAAAAAGGGGGTATTTTTTTAATTAGTGCCGTAATATGTGCCAACTAACGCAAAAAACGGCATAAAAAAACGCCCTAAAAAGGCGTACATAAAAATACATCTATTAAAATATTTGATGTATTTTTTCTACCCGTATAGTATCACTTGAAAAACGCAAAGTCAAGCATATATCGGGGTTTTTTCATTATTTTTTTAATTATACTATATGCCAAAATTGGAAAAATCTGCCAAAAAAGCCCTAAAAAGTACACCTATTATTTTAATAGGTGTACTTTTTTAAACCAAATTTTGCCATAAAAAGAACTCTTTAATAGGAGGAAATACAAAAAATTATGAAAAGGAAATTAAATTCAAGATTTGCAACGTTAACGTCGCTGTTATGTGCCTTGATATGCGCCGTTATTGCGGGATTTTCTTGCATCTTCGGCGGGCTTGGCGCGGGCGTTCAAACGGCTGACGCAATCGCAAGCGGCACTTCATATAGCTTAGGCTCAAACGGCAAATTTACTGCATCTGTACTTACCGAATTAATGGGTAAGATAATGGGTAGAGATTCAGGAGCGTCCTATACCGAGCTTAAATCATATATTAACGCGGATAGCGACCATGCTAGGACTGCCAGTGAAATAGACGCGCAAGTAACTTTGGGTGGGAATACGTGGAACGCAGTTCACGCTACCAAAGATAAAAGTGGCGACGTGATTGTAACGCTATGGCTTGCGACAACATCTTCTAAGTATATATGGAATAACTGGTATGCTTCTGACTCATACGAATGGGATTATCCTTCCAATATGTATTCGTCAAGCTACGCAAGAGCCCTTTTGGTTGGCGGTCAATATGCAAAGTCTTCAACCAAAGGCGAAATAGAAGACTCTTCATTAGTAAAGTTTGCAACCCTTGTTGGCTCAAACTGGACAACTTTTTTAACGCAATATGGTAAATATATAGATACGCCGTCTCAGGTGGCTTATCAGGAAACTGAGGACGCTCTAACAACTTTTGGTGAGAATACTAACCGCCCGAATGAAGCTTACGGTACTCCCGCACGGCAGAACTGGAATTCCAGGGCCGATTGTAGTGCAAAATCCGGTTACGCTGATTGGCAATATGATGAATTATGGCTTCCCAGCCTTACAGAAACTGGTAGAAGTGACGCAAAACCGGGAATATGGGGTACAACCGCGACACAACGTAGGAACAGTACCAGCTCAGTATCTGCGTGGACTTGGTTACGTTCCGGACACACGGACTTTGCCGATTGTATTATAGGTCTGGATAACAGCGATGGCGTTGGTGGTTGGGCAAATGAGCCGAGCCTCAGTGGATACATTCGCCCCGCGTTTCATCTTAATTTAAAATCTGCCGCGACAGCGGCGGGGCTGCTGTCAGTGGATAAACCCACGCTGTCCGAAAGCAGTGTAGAGTTCTCAACAAGCAGTCAAACTTTTACAATTTCTGACTACAGCAATCTTTCAATAACGCTTCCCACAGGGTGGTCTAGGTCAAACGGAACAATAACAATCCCCGCGAACACCGCTGCAAAAACTTATTATATTACGGTTAATCCCGCAACTGAATACAGTTGGTCGGACGGTAGCGAAACGGAAACGTGTTCTCTTCCCATAACCATTGACCGCGCAACTTTGTCTGATCCGAGCTTAGCTAAAACAAGTTTTTCTTGGTCTTCAAGCAGGCAGTCGACTACTATAAGCAATTACAGCAGCTATACAAGTATAACTTTCTCTTCAAGCAATTTATCTAATAGCGGTAGTACTGTTTATGTGGCGGCAAATGCGGCGGCAAATCAAAGCTATTCAGTATATATTACGCCGGACAGCAACCATAAATGGTCGGATAATACGACTACCCAAAAAACTTTAACCCTAACCGTTGGACGCGCGAATATAAGTGAGCCTACTTTGAGTAAGTCAAGTACGGATTATTCGCAAAGTTCGCAAGACTTTACTATAAGCTCAACTTCTTATATGACGGTAACTCCCCCGACAGGGTGGACTATAAGCGGTACAAAAATAACTATCCCTGCGGGCAAAGCCGTAGGCAGTTACAGCGTATCAGTTACACCGGACAGCAACCATCAATGGTCGAGCGGTTCAAACGTAACCGGCGCAAGATTGCTGCCTATTTCGATAGGCGCTAAAGATATTTCTTCTACCGACATTACGTTAGGGCAAGCTACTTACACGTACAGCGGCAGTCCTAACACACCTACGGTTACGGTAAAGGACGGAAGCACGACTTTAACTAACGATACACATTATACTTTTGCTTATTCCGATAATATAAACGCAGGCACGGGCAAAGTTACTGTAACAGGTATAGGCAACTATACGGGTACAAATACGGCTAATTTCACTATTAATCAAGCAACCCCCGCGGCAACGCCTACGATAGAGGCAGGCACGTACATTGCGGGCAATCAGTTGCAGACGGTACCGATATCAGGTACTGCAAAGTTCAACGGCAGCGATTTAGGCGGCACTTTCTACTGGACGGACCCTTCAACGCTTTTGACTGTGGGTTCCGCAAGCTATAGCTGGACGTTTACGCCCAACGATGCGGATAACTTTAACAGCGTAACTGCCAACGTAACGGTGGCGGCCATCGGCTTTGACGGCATAAGGGCGGAAAATACCAAAACTTTTAAAGCCTTTGAATCGTTTACAACCGAAGGACTTACCGTGTACGCAGTATCGTCGAGCGCGTCTGACAGGGCAGTTACGGGCTATACGTATACCGTAGCTTACAGCGGCGGAAGGGATCACTTCGTGGTTGCGGACAGCGGCACGGCGGTGGTAACCATTACTTACAGCGAAGGCGGCAAAACCGAAACGACGACCATCACCGTTACGGTAGAAAAAGCCGATTACGATATGTCTTCGGTAAGTATGCTTGACAGTACGGTTACATACGACGGCACCGGAAAATCAATTACTTATACGGGCACGTTGCCGACGGGCGTAACTTTTGCAAAGTACACCTATGACGGCACGGACGCAACCGAGGCAACGAATGCGGGAACTTATGAAGTAAAGGCATTATTCACAATTGCAGATAACGCTAACTATAACATGCCCGAGCTTAAAGCAACGCTTGAAATAAAAAAGGCCACGCCTACGGCAACGGCTATTTTATCCGGCGGTGCGTATTACGTAGGCGACGAGCTTAGCGGCGTTACGGTAAAAATCGGCACAAGCAGCGTCGGCGGCTCTATTGCGTGGACGCACGACAGCGACACGATAACGGGCTTATCCGACAGCTACGGCTGGACGTTTACGCCCAACGATACGGACAACTACAATAAAGTTACGGGTACCTTACAGGTAACGGCGTACTATAAACTTACGGGTATAACCGTATCGGGTGCAACGACTTCTTACAAAGCACACGAAAGTTTTGACCCGACGGGTATGACCGTTACGGCAAGCTACGCGACGGGTAAAGCGGATACCGACGTAGCGGACTACACCATAAGCTATCCCACGGCGGGTGCAACGGAGTTCGTTATTTCGGACGACGGCAAGAATATGACCGTTTCTTACACTGAAAACGGTATTACCGTAACGGCGGAGATAGCCATAACAATAGTAGCGAATGAGTACGATATGACGGGCGTTACGATGACGGATTTGACCGTAACGTACGACGGCGAAGCTCATTCAATAACTTATACGGGAACTTTGCCCAAGGGCGTAAAAGTAACAGGCTATAAGTATAACGACGAAGCGGGCACGGGCGCGACTAACGCGGGCACCTATGAAATTGTTGCGGTAATCAAGATAGACGACCCCGATAACTATAAATTACCTTCGCTAAGTGCAACGCTTGTAATAGAAAAGGCAAAGCCTACGTTGACCGTAAGCGGAGTTAAGACGGAATTCACATATACGGGCAACCTCGTAACCATAAACAGCGGCGCGAAGGTAGACAACACCGAACAGACTATAAAGTATACCAACAACACCTTTACTACGGTTACAGAAGGCGACGGACTTAAAGTTAAAATTTCCGTTGACGAAAGCGACAACTATCTTGCGGCAAGCGAGACGGTAACTTTAACCGTACATAAAGCGGCGGCAACCATTGACGTAAGCAAAGTTAAGACCGATTACGTATATACCGGCAAATTACAGAAGGTTGAAAGCGGCGCGACGGTAGATAACGACGAACAGACGGTATTCTACTCAAACAATACCTTCACAACGGTAGAGCAAGGCAACGGGCTTGAAGTTAAGATTTCCGTAGCCGAAAGCGACAACTATCTTAAATACAGTACAACCGTAACCATAACGGTAGACAAAGCAAGCGTAGAAAACAGCGTTACTTTCAAGAACGATTCCGTAACCTACGACAAAGCAAAGCACTATCTGGAAATAGATGGCGAACTTGCCGACGATATTACGGTAACGTATTTGTACAACGGCGCGGAGTTCAAAGGCGCAACGGACGTCGGCAGTTATGAAATAACCGTACACTTCGAGTGCACTTCGGGCAACTATTACGACCCGAAAGATATGAAGGCAACTTTGACGATAACCCCCTATGAAGTATCGGGCGACGAAGTTGGCGGCATTGACGCCGAATACGCGTACAAGGGCGAGGCGTGGAAGCCTGCGCCAACGGTAGAGGTAACGTTGGCGGACGGCAAGGCAACCCTTGCAAGCAGCAATTATACCGTTAGTTATTCCACCGAAGACTTTACGGCGGGCACGCAAGTTACCGTAACGCTAGTATTTAGCGGCAACTATGACGGCACGATAACAAAGACATTTGAAATAGTTAAAGCACAGCTTGAAATAGAGTGGAATGAAGGAATCTACACCTATAACGGCTTGCGCCAGGGCGTAACCGCAAAAGGCGTAAAGGGACTGGCAACGACGGACGCGGGCACGATGCCTACGGTTACGTATTCGGGCAACGGACTTAACGCGTCAAGCGACAAGCCCAAGAACGCGGGGCATTACACCGCGACGGCGGAACTTGCCGAAAGTCTGTTTGCAAACTACGAGTACGCACCTTCAAATGTGCTTACTAAATCTTTCGAGATAAAGAAGGCGGACGTAAGCGTAACCGTTGACTTTAAAAACGCCGTAAGCGGCACTTTGTACGAAGGCTGCGGATTACCCGAAATAGAAGTAAAGGGCAACGCGACTGCGGGAAGTCTTACCGTAACAGGTTCGGTAGCATGGCAGCAGACTGGCAACGAGCCCCCTGCGCTTGAACTCGGTGCAAACGATTACGTATGGATATTTACCCCCGACGACGAGGATAACTTTAACGTCAAGACGGGCGCGATAAATATAACGGCTCAGCAGACAACGATAGAGAACATAACCGTAGCTTGGAGAACGGATATAACCGTGCCCGAGCTGTACACCTCGACGACGTTAGCCGAAGTAAGAGATTACCTTGAAGTAAAGGGCGAGCTTTCGGGCGGGAAAGGCTTTGTTAATATCGTAGGCTATCAAATTACAGGTAGCTGGGGCAGTGAGCCCAACCCTGCAACCGACAAAGCGGGAACGTATTTCTATACGGTAGCTTTCAACGGCAAGCGCGCGACGCTTAATAACGTCGTTTACAACCCCATACTCATAACCGACTTAAAGGTAGAGGCTGCAACCGCGGACGGCATTAAGACTACATATGAAGGGCTTGATAAGTTCGATAAGTCCAGCATAAAAGTAACGGTAATCTATAACGACGGCACGGAAGTGGAAGTAAAGGATTATAAAGTTATTTACCCGAACGACCACGAAGAACTTTGGGCGGGCGATAAGCAGGTAATAATAGCTTACAACAACGGCTCGCTTGATAATGATATGCAGTGGGAAATAAACGGGCTTACCGTCAAGACGAAGGAATTCGATACTTCTAGTCTTACAATAAAAGACTTAACCACCGATTACGACGGAACGGTTAAATCTTACGCAATAAAGGGCGAGTTCACAATAGGTACCGTATCTTACACCTATGCAAAGCAAGACGCGAAAGGCGAGTGGCAGACGGTTGCAGTCTCGGCTGTGAAAGACGCGGGCACGTATAGGGTAACCGTTAAGTTCACGCTTGAAGAGGGTAAGTACAAATCGAACTATGAAGAAATAGCAAGTCAAGACGTAACGCTTACCATAAACAAAGTGGACTATGCAAACGTAGACTTAATAGGATTCAGCGTTACAGGCGCGGATTACGATTCCGGCAAATCCGTTGCAAACAAGATTGTTTTGGATAACGTACCCGAAGAAGTAAAAGCAGTTTACGAGTACAGGGACGCAAGCGGTAAAGTTGTTACTGCGGACCAAATTGTGAATGCAGGCGAGTACACCGTAACGGTAACGTTCGAGACGGATAATAACCACTACGGCATAGCGCCCATAACTACAAAGTTCACCGTAAACAAAGCAAAGCCTTCAATTAACCCCACGGTGGGCGGAAGCCTTTCAAAAGGTACGAAATTGTATCAGCTTATGTTCGTTGCGGACGATAACGATACGAAGGGTTCGTTTGCTTGGGTAAACGACGAACAGGAGTTGCAGGCAGGCATTAACAGATGCTATTACACCTTCACCCCCGGCGACAGCACCAACTACGAAAGTGTTAAGGCTTATATCGACTTGAACGTAGGCGCGCTGTCCGAGGGCGTTGCAAACGGCGGAACGGTTTCCACAGGATTAACCGTTGCGGTATTGGTAGGTTTGGCGGTCTGCCTCGTGGTAGCGATAATCGCGCTTGTGATTGCGTTGAAAAAACCCAAGGCAACAGAGGACAGCGACGGCTTCTACGAGTACGCTTCGGAAGAGGACTTGAAGTAAGCCCGACTAATTAAATGGCAATCCCGATTAATCGGGTGTCATACCGTAGCCCGAAAGAATTACGGCCTATGAAATGAAATAATGTGGTTCTTATTAGTTTTAAAAGTCGCAATATATCCTTCGGGCTACGGTAAAATTTTATGAAAAAATTAAAAAATTTAGCCCGCGCAAATTTTTGCGCGGGCTTTATTATGTGCAAAAAGGGGGTATTTTTTTAATTAGTGCCGTAATATGTGCCAACTAACGCAAAAAAC
>JAIDQV010000165.1 GCA_029062045.1 Clostridia bacterium | reverse complement strand
TATTTTAACTTCGGTTCAAGCAGTATGCTTGTTAAACGGCATTTTAAAAGCGGAAACTTCAATTTGGAATTTGTAAGCCCCCGCTCGATAACGCGCGACGGTTATTTTAAAACTTCTGTCCGCGACGAGAAAATTTCAACCAGCGGCGACAACGAACAGCGCTATTTCATAGACGGCACGCGCTATTGCCACATAATCGACCCCACAACGGGCAAACCCGTCCAAACGGGTATAATGTCGGCAACCGTTATCGGCGGCACTGCGGCGTCAGCCGACGCGCTTACAACGGCAATTATGGCTATGGGCAAGGACAAAGCTATTTCCTTTATAGAAGAAAATCTTACGGACAGAAAAGTGGTATTCACAGTAGAATAAATTATGTCTTTAAAAAAAGTTGAACAAATAAAAAAGGACAAGGGCTTCCGTCTGTTCGATTTGATAATCTACGGGGTTGTTTTAGCCGTTGCCGCAATAACGTTTATCGTCGTGTTTACAACGCGCAACACCGACCCGCTGACGGGCGTAAAAATCTTCGTCAACGCGGAAGAGGTGTTCACCTACGAGTTCGGCGGCGAAGCCGTGTTTACGGAAAGCGACACAATAACGGTGGAAGAGGACAGCTCGGGTATAACGGTAACCCTTCATACGCACGGCAACGGACTTAATAAAGCCTATATAAACAAGTCCGCAAAAACCGTCAAAATGACTGAGGCGAACTGTAAAGGCAAAGATTGCGTACTTTACACCTCCGAAATGAGGAACAACAGCGACATCATCTTTTGTCCACCGCACGGCGTAAAAATAGAGCCGTTACAAAAGAACCTTGAAAGCCCCGACTTAGAGATAGGTTAATAAAAAAGCCCCGCGCTAACAGCGCGGGGCTTTTTCTGTTTTTAATTACTCAGCTTTAGCTTCTTTTTCTTCTTTTGAGGGGGTTTCTTCCGCAACTACTTTACGGCTTATAATAATGTGTCTGGGGCACTTGGCAACGCAGGTCAAGCATCCCGTACACTTTGAATAATCTATTTCGGGCAAATTGTCCTTCATAGTTATCGCGCCGTGGGGGCAAGCCTTCGCGCACAGCCCGCACGCAATACAGCCGACCTTGCAAACGCTTGTAACTTCCTTGCCCTTGCACTTAGAAGAGCAAGCCACGTAAATAGGCGCAGAGGAGGGGATACGGTCGATAATTCCTTTGGGGCAAGTGGTAATACAAGCGCCGCAGGATACGCACCTGTCAGGGTCAACCTGTGCAAGTTTTCCCGTAACCTCGATAGCGTTTTCGGGGCAAACCGCCTTGCAGTCGCCGCAGCCTAAGCACGCGTAAGAGCAAGCCTTGTTTCCGCCCAACAGCGAGTTATTCGCCGCGCAGGTGGGGTTGCCCTTGTATTCGAACTTATCCGCCGCATTTTCAATACCGCCGTTGCAGTGAACGATAGCAACCGTAGGTTCTTCGTCTTTAAGCTCGATGCCGAGCAGCTTTGCAATTTCCGCCTTCTTTTCGGGGGAAGTAACGTGGCAGTCCGAAAGGTTTCCGCTGCCGTCCGCAAGTTTAGCGGCAAACCCGCTGCAACCCGAGCAGCCGCAGCCGCCGCAGTTCGCACCCGCAAGATTATCCAAAATCTTAGTAATCTTTTCGTCAACGTCAACTTTGAAAACCTTGCCGACGATAAGAATAAGAACGCCTATCAAAAGCGCAGAACCTGCGAAGATACCTGCAACTATTGCAACCGTAATCCATGTCTGATTAGTAATTTCAAGTAAACTCATTTCCGCGCCCTCCTTATATGCTTATATAGCTGAACACGGTGAACGCCATACATATAAAGCACGCCGTTACCATAGCTATGGGGAAGCCCGCAAGCGCCTTTGCCGTCTTATAGTAATTCAGCTTTTCGCGCATACCGCTCATTATAACCATAACAAGGGTGAAGCCCAAACCCGCAAACAGTGCGTAAAGAACAGCCCAGCCTACGTTCATCGTAGCCGCCTCGCCGATAATCGAGGACATATCGCCTATAACAAGCTCCGTAACGCCGAGAACTGCACAGTTCGTTGTTATAAGAGGAAGGTAGATACCCATCGCCCCGTAAAGGGAAGGGGACAACTTCTGAATAATCTTTTCAAGCATCTGTACAAGCGAAGCAATGATGAAGATGAAGAAGATTATCTCCAAGAAGTCGATTCCGAGGGGAACCATTACGTAGGTGTAAATGGGGTAGGTAACGAGGGTTGCAAGCACCATTACAAGTGTAACCGCAATTCCCATGCCCGCCGCGCTAGAAGTCTTTTTGGAAACGCCCAGGAAGGGGCAGATGCCGTAAGTTTTTACCGTAATAAAGTTGTTGGTAAGAACTGCCGCAAGAACTATCGCAATTAAAGTACCCATAGTTTACGCCACCTCCTTCAAAAGGTTTTCACGCGCAAGTTTGTTAGCTTTAACGCGCTTTGCACGCTCTATACAATCTATAACGTAAGTGAACACCGCAATGCTGAGGCCGTACACAAGGAACGCGCCCGCAGGTTTTGCAAGCATACTTATTTTGAACTGCATAATCTCGAAACCGAAGATTGAACCTTTACCGAAGAATTCACATATAACGCCCATTAAAGTAAGCGCAAGGGTGAAGCCCAAGCCCTGCATAATTCCGTCAACCGCCGCTTCGGGAACGGTGTGTTTGTTTGCAAACGCTTCCGCACGACCGAGGATAATGCAGTTAACGACAATGAGAGCAAGGAAGCCGCCCAAGCTGTCGTACAAATCGGGTACGAACTTTTCAAGGAACATTCTCGCAAAAGTAACAAGCGTAGCTATAATTACGATATAGCAGGGGATACGCACCGCGTTGGGAATAACCTTTCTTAAAAGCGAAATTAAAATATTGCTTAAAGTCAAGATAACTACAACGGTAAGTCCCATACCCATTGCCGAGAAGGCGGAGGAGATAAGTCCGAGGGTGGGGCAGGTACCCAGAACCAACATAAAGGTGGGGTTCTGATAAATAAGTCCGTCTAAGGTAATCTTTTTGTACTTATTCATTACTCGTTACCTCCTTCAACGTCGGTCCCTTCGTCGGGGACTTCATCCGTTAAAATCTTGTCGTAGTTCTTTGTTGCGAATGCCGCCGCATAAATGCAAAGGTAGTTCGACTGCGTTGCGCCTGTGGAAATCGTCGTTCCCTTGTCGTCGCCGGGGTAGGTAATACCTTCGTTTATAATCGCTTGAATACCCGCAAAGTCTTTTCCTACGAAAAGTGTTCCGTCAAGAATTTCAGGCATCATCCTGTTGATGTACGTCTGACTTGTCGAGCCGTTCTCAACTAAATTGTAAGCAGTGATAACGCCTTCCGCATTTACTGTAACTTCAATCGTGAATCCGGCCGGCATCGTGTGGCCCTTCGTCTTGATAGTGTAAACGATGTTGCCGCTTTCGTCGATTTCGTGGCTGGACTGTTTCGTTTCGATATATTCTGTCAGCTCGAAGTCCGCGTAAATATCAACCGCTACGTTGCCTAAGAACTTGCCGTTCACGTAATCTATCGCGCCGTTTACCGCGTTGCAGATAGCGGTGGCGGACTTGGTCGCGCCCGTCTTAATAAATCCGTCGTTGGGGTTGAAGATGTATCCGTTCTCGTAATTTCCGTAGAAACCGGATAAGAAGTTGTTGTTTATATTTCCTATATAAGACTGACCTTTGTTTGAATCGATAACAACTTTATCAATTCCTTTAATCGAACCGTTCTTAACGTTTACAACTACCCAGCAGGTAACCGTGCCGTTCTCGAATCCGAATTTACCCGTTGATTTAACAAGGTAATTTCCGTCGTCTTTAATTCTGTACGCCGCGTCAATCGTGGCGTTGTCGTTGTAGTTCGCAACTTCAACTTGGGTGTATGCAACCGACTTGCCGTAAATCTTGTTAATCGCTCTGTCAAGTCTCTCTTGGTCGGATACTGCTAAAAGCCCGTTCATCAAGGTTAAGAACACGCCGCTGACAAGCAGTACGCAAAGGAGAGTAGCCAAGCATTTGAATACGTTGCTTTTGAAAAATCCCTTAACCGTCATTTTACGCTTCCTCCTTGTCGGATTTAACGTCGCCCGTGCCTAAGCTCTGTACGCTTGCCGCGGGTGATTTATCGGTGTTTTCCGTGCTGTCGCCGTGTTGAACTTTCGCCGCAGCGTTCTCGTCAACTTTCAAAGCGTCAACCGCTTCCGCAACCCTTTCGTCGGGGGTTTTCTTTTCTTTCTTAACCTTCTTGTAACCGAAAGGCTTTCTTATAATGTATTTATCGATGAGGGGTACGAAGAGGTTCATAAGCATAATTACGAAGGACGTAACTTCCATATGCGTCAAGTATCTCAATACCGCCACAAGTAAAGCCGCAACAACGTAGTAAACGATTTGTCCGTAAACGCCTTTGGGCGAGGTTACGTAATCGGTGAACATAAACACCGCGCCGAACAGCACGCCGCCCGAGAAAATGTGGGGAAGGAACAGCTTCATATCGAAGATGTAACCGCCAGTTGCAATGAATAAGAAGCCGCTCATAAACACAGCCGCAAATCCAAATACAACAACGAACAGAAGGGGTTGCCACCACTTGATAACCTTTCTGACGCAAAGGTAAACGTATCCGACGATAATCGCAAGTTTGCAGGTTTCACCGATACATCCCGCAACGCCCGTGCCGAGGAACAGGTCCAAAACGGGCAATGCCGTAGTGGGGTTGCCTTCGCTGGGGAATAACCATGCAAGGTTAGTCGCACCCGAGAAGACGGGGGTCTGAATGCTCAGTGAACCGAAATTCGCCGCGGTATAGGTTGAAACCGCCGCAAAACTTATCGCCATAAACACGCGTCCGGTGGAGGCGGGGTTAACAAGGTTTTTACCCGTACCGCCGAAAAGCATTTTAACTATCGCTATCGAGAAAACGCCGCCGATAAGTATTTCGTACCACTTAGTCGTTGCGGGAACTATAAGCGCAAGTATCAAGCCGGTAACAACGGAGGTGAAGTCAAACTGTTTCCACCATCTTACACAAACCTTGCCCGCGTCCTTGCACTTGTTTGAAAATCCCTTGTTCGCCAAAAAATAGTAAACGAACTCGGTCGCAACGCACGCGGCAACGGCAACAAGCTCTATCATAAGAGCAGGCAAGCCGAAGTACACGATGCCCGCAATAACGCAGGGCAGAAGGGCGATGCACACGTCCAGCATAATGCCGCGGGTCGTTCTCTTCGATTTAACGTGAGGAGGAGTAGAAATTACGATACTGTTATCCATTTTTCGTTCTCCTTAATTCTTTTTACGAAGTTCAGCCTTCGTCTTTCTTATTGCTTGAATTAAAGGGCGCTTGGCAGGGCAGACGTATTCACACGCTCCGCACTCTATGCAGGATAATGTGTTCCCGTATTTTTGCGCCGCCTCGAAGTCGCCCGCCGCCGAGTAGAACGCCGTGTTCATCGGCATAAGATGCATAGGGCAAACGTCCGCGCACATTCCGCAGTTGAGGCAGGGTGTAGGTTCTTCCGCCGCAGCCTCTTTTTCGGAAAGAAGTAAAATTCCCGAAGTGGTCTTGTGCGTGTAGTTGTCGTAGTTAGCAAGCGCAACGCCCGTCATAGGCCCGCCTTGAACAACCTTTTTGGGGCTTGATACTTCACCGCCGCAGTACTCTATAATTTCCTTTACGGAAGTACCAACTTTAACTAAAAGGTTTTTAGGTTCTTTAACCGCCGTGCCCGAAACGGTCAAAACCTTTTCATACAAGGGCTTGCCCTGTTCAACCGCCTCGCATACCGCATAGCAAGTTCCAACGTTATGCACAACCACGCCGTAATCCGCAGGTATTTTCCCTTGGGGAATTCTACGCCCCGTAATCGCGTAGGCAAGCTGTCTTTCTCCGCCAAGCGGGTACTTCTTGCCGAGCATAACAACTTTAATATCCTCGTACGGCTCGAAAGCGGCAATAGCGTCGGGCTTGTTCTTTTCAATGCCTATGGCAATGTTTTTAACGCCCAAAGCCGTAGCAATCAGCCTTGCGCCGCGCACAATCTCATCGGTCTTTTCAACCATAAGTCTGTGGTCGCAGGTGAGGTAAGGCTCGCACTCGGCGCCGTTCACACACAAAATGTCAACGGGCGTTTTGGGTGCAACTTTAACGGCGGTGGGGAAGCCCGCGCCGCCAAGCCCTACGATACCGCAGTCTTTAATGCGCGCCTTTATCTCTTCCGCCGTGGGGGAAGAAAGAGCGGGGAAGCGGAAGGTGTCCGTACCTTCGGCTTTAATAAACACAAAAGTTTCTTTATCTCCGCTCGCGCCCGTAAGTTCTTTAATCTCGGTAACCGTTCCCGCAACGCTCGCAAACACGTCGGAAGATATCGCCCCGTCCGCCTTTGCAATAACTTCGCCTTCTTTCACCTTCTGTCCTACGGTAACCGCCACAACAGCGGGTTTACCTAGCGACTGTGAAGTGGAAACGGCAACAATCTCTGGCGTGGGCATAATCTCGATGGGCAAAGACGCGGTAAGCTCTTTGTTGCCCTTCGGGTGAACTCCGCCGAAGAGGTATTTTCCTTTTACTGCCTTCAATTTTGAACCTCCAAATTGAGTTTTTTGTTTTTATATTAATTTAAATTTTTTCTTCTTTAATCTTTTTCTTCCGCTCGAAAATAACTTTTTCAAACACGTTTTTGGGAACGCCGCGGAATACAAGCATTATAACGCCCCCGACAATTGCGCCCGAAAGTATTCCCAAAAGTATCAGATAGGGCATATATCCGAACATCAGTACCGAGCCCGAAAGAAATACGAACACGATATTTTGCGTAATATTGTGCGCCACAGCCCCCGCAACCGAAATGGCCATAACGGAAATTCGGGGGTAAGCGGTGTACATTAAAACGGAAGATATTGCCATTGAAACTATCCCGCCCGTAAAGCTGTACAGCACTGCGGAAAAGTTCCCCGCAAACAACGCACCCAAAACCGTTCTTATCGCAACAACCGCAAAAGCCTCTATGGGCGAGTACATAATAAGCGCGGCGAAAGAAAACACGTTTGCAAGCCCCATTTTCGCCCCCGGCATAATCAAAGGAGGGAACAGGCTTTCAATTATGAAAGTTATTAAACTCAAAGCCGTAAGTATTGCAAGAACCGCAATCTTTTTGGCGGCATTCTTGCCTGCGCTCATAATGAGTTAATTATACACCAAATTATATAATTAGTAAATAGATAAAAGCATATTTATTGACTTTTTTTGAAAAAATTTTTTGAAAAATAAAAGCGTTGACAAGCCTGCCGCAAAAAGCTATAATGTAGTTTGAAAAATCAAAGGAGTTAAATTTATGGATTTGAAATATAAACGCAAAAACGTCTATGAAGAAGCGGACGGCAAACAGCTTGAAGAAATTTACAACTTTGCGGAAGGCTACAAAGCCTTTCTCGACAGTTCCAAGACCGAGCGCGACGCTTCCGTTACCGCGCAAAAACTTGCGGAAGAAAACGGTTTTAAGCCCTTCTCTTTTTCCGAAAAGTTAAAGGCGGGGGACAAGCGTTACTTTATAAACAGACATAAAAACGTATTTTTAATCAAAGTGGGAACCGAAAACGTCGAAAAGGACGGCGTAAGAATTATGGTTGCGCACGTCGATTCGCCCCGCCTGGATTTAAAACCCAATCCCATGTACGAAGATTCCGGTCTTTGCTACTTCAAAACGCACTACTACGGCGGAATAAAGAAGTACCAGTGGACGGCAATTCCCCTTGCATTGCACGGCGTTGCGGTGCTTCGCGGCGGCAAGCGCGTTGAAATTTGCGTCGGCGAAGACGAAAACGACCCCGTATTCTATATCACCGACCTTTTGCCCCACCTCGGCGCCGAGCAGGCGGCAAAACCCCTTGGCAAAGCTATCGACGGTGAAAGCCTCAACGCCGTTATCGGCGGACTTCCCGCTGTAAGCGAGGACGAAGAAGACAAAAAAGACGCAGTTAAAACGGCAGTTTTGAACCTTTTAAATAAAAAATACGGCTTGACGGAAGTGGATTTGCAGTGTTCCGAACTTTGCTTCGTACCCGCAGGCAAAGCGCGCGACGTCGGCTTTGACGGAGCTTTAATAGCTTCCTACGGGCACGACGACAAGGTTTGCGCTTATCCCGAGATGAAGGCTATCTTCGACTGCGAAAGCAATCACACCGTAGTTGCGGTATTTGCCGACAAGGAAGAAATAGGCAGCGTAGGCAACACGGGCATGCAGTCCAAAGTCATTTGCGACGTCATCGATACTATCGCAAATTCCTTCAAAGCCAACCCCATCGAAGTAAGATACAATTCCAAGTGCATTTCTGCAGACGTAACCGCAGGTTACGACCCCGCGTATTCTTCGGCTTTTGAAAAGCGCAATACAACCTTTATAAACTGCGGCGCGGCAGTATCCAAATATACGGGTGCGCGCGGTAAGTCGTCCACGAACGACGCTTCGGCTGAATTTATGGGCTGGATACGCGACGTCTTCGAGGATAACGGAGTTTACTGGCAGACGGGCGAACTCGGCGCGGTTGACGTAGGCGGCGGCGGCACGGTTGCACAGTTTATCTCCAACCTCGGCATCGATACGGTTGCCGTAGGCGTTCCCGTTCTTTCTATGCACGCCCCCTATGAATTAATCTCCAAAGCCGATATCTACGCGCTCTATCAAGCGTGCTTAGCATTCTGCAAATAATCAAATAATAAAACGGCGCGGTTCGTTTGAGCCGCGCCGTTATTTTTTGTGAACTCTAAATTTTATTTTCTTTTCGGGGAACAAAGCTGTAAACGTGCGACAGTACCCTTCTTACAAACGTGCTGTATTTCATTGCACCCGACTCAAACA
>JAIDQV010000164.1 GCA_029062045.1 Clostridia bacterium | reverse complement strand
TCGGGCGTCGCCTCTTTGGAGGGAAATTTGACGATAATAAAAATTATAGATACTTTCACCTTTTACGGCTTGGACGTTGTGCTTTTAGCCACGCTTACGGCGATAACGGTGCAAATTTGTAAAGTTACTTTTCTTAAAAAGATGAAAAAGAAACTTCTTACCTTTCTTCCCTTTACCGTCGGCATAGTTTTTTACGCTATTTACGCCGCGCTGAAAAATTGGAGCCTATCCTACCTGCTTACCGAGTACGTTTCGGTAATAGAACACGGTATTTCGGTGGGCTCGGTAGCAACTCTATTATACGTTTTGTACGAGCAGTTCGTGCGGGATAAATCCACGACTTCGGCAACCGAGGGTGTAATTTCAACCCTTATCGAAGGCTTCGTGCCCACGGACAAAGTAGAGAGCGTTGCAAAGGAAATCGCACAGGCAATCGAGCGCGACGTTACGGGCAACGGAGCTGCGCGCACCTCGGCAATACTGACCGAAAACGCGGAAGGGGAAATCAGCGAGCGCGACTTAACACTTTTATCTAAACTGATAATTGAAACGCTTGCGCACGTAAACGCAACAAAGCCGTAAAAAAGTTAAGACAAGGCAACTGCCTTGTCTTAATTCTTTAATTGGCGCTTCCTACCTCTATATCGAACTTAACTTCCATACGGGTTAAAACGTCGTCTTTGAACGCGTCAAAGTATTTATATTCTTTTTTGTATAAAAGCTCTTTAATACCCAAAATATCGCAGTCCGTTTCTTTACTTGTTTCTATTAAATCGGTGAAGCGGTTTTTAAGCTCTTCTTCCGCCCCCTTTAAAACCTCCCCCGAAACGACGTCGTCAAAGATAATCTGGTGAGGGTCGAGCTTCTTTCTTGCGCCGTTAATCTTGGCTTTCGCCTTGAATTTTACGGTAAGCTCGGGCACGCCGGAATTCACCTTAAAGTCCACCCCGCCCGAAACGCTTTTCATTCCCAAAGTGTAGTGTATATCGTCCGCGTCGCACGGCAGTACGGCAAGATGAATATCGTTTTTAAGCGCGGCAAGCGCGAACGCCTGCTGCTCGTCAAGAATACCCTTGAACATTCCGTCAGAGTAAATCGCCGTTCTGCGGGCGGTAAATTCCATAGGCTCTTCGGGCTTGGAGCCGCCGCCTTGTTGGCCTCCGCCGCCCTCGCCGCCTTGCGAACCGCCGCTTTCACCACCGCCTGAGCCGCCGCCCGAACCGCCTTGCGAGCCGCCCTGGGAGCCTTGGTTTCCGCCTTCGCCGCCTATATTTTCGCCGTTGCCGCCGTTTTCGGAAGTACCTACTTTATTCGCCTCGACGTACGGCAAATAGCAAGCCGAGCTTTTGGAATAATTCAGCACCGCAATATCTTTTAAGTTCATAGGGGTCGCATTTGCGGATTTTGCAATTTCGTCAGACAAGACCTTGTTTATAGCCTCGCTGGTCATATCACTGGTTTCGGATTTTAACGCAAGCATATCCGAAGCCTTCCCTTCGCAAGCCGCAATTAGGGCGGTCAGTTCGGAAAAGTTTTTTCTGTAAAAGCATGCAAGCAAACCGAACAGCTCCCTTTCCCGACAGCTTTCACCCATTAAAATGAGTTTGCAAAACTGCAATTTAGGGAAGAAGCCCGTCTTTGCGTTTATCTCGTTCAGGGCGTCGGCAATGGTAAGCCCGCTTCCCTGCACCTGAGTGTATTTGAT
>JAIDQV010000163.1 GCA_029062045.1 Clostridia bacterium | reverse complement strand
TAGTCCAAAACGCGCCGTCTTTCACTTTCGGAAACGCACAAAAGGTTGTCTTTCAGTTCGTCGCGCCATTCGTTATATTTCATATTCTTCCTCCGAAAATCTTTCTGTAAATAGTATTGATTTCAAGAAAATCTTCTCTGCCGCTAACAAGTTTTTTAAGCCCCGCATTCGTTATCTTGTAATACCGCCTAAGCCTGCCGCTGTACTCCGCCGTACGCGTGGTAACGTACCCGCTTACTTCAAGCCTCTTCAAGATAGGGTATAGGGTGCTTTCGGATATTTCTATTATGCCCTGTAAGTCGCTTATTATTTTGTATCCGTAACTTTCGCCCTTGCTGACGGCGTATAGTACGCATACGTCCAATATTCCTTTTTTAAGTTGACTATCCATATTGCCTCACTTGCGCCGTTTTTCGTTAGAAATACCCCGCTTTGTCTAATACTATACATTGCATAGTATGTTTTGTCAACACTTTTAAGCACATTTTTTTAAAAATTTTTTACGGTCAAAAAGCGGGGCGGGCGGTTATAAATTATAGTCGCGCGAGGTTAAGCATAGTTTTTTAAATTTTACAAAATATAAGAATATGGTTACGTTGGAAAAGAATATAAAATCCGTCAAAGACGTTTTAAAAAGCGAAGACATCCTCGTTTTCGAGTTTACATCGGACAGCGGGAAGAAGTTTGCCGCGGTGTTTGCCGACGGCGTAGTAGATAAAAACCAGATAGGCGAATTGGTTGTTAAGCCTTTGCGCCATGCCAAAGAGGACGACAAGTTTGAAGACATCAAACTTTTACTTGCCTCCCCCGAGCTTAAAGAGGGCAACAAGAAAAAGGACGCCATAAAGGAAATTTTAAACGGTAACGCCGTAATTTTCATAGACGGCGAAACCGACTTCCTCATAGCAGGCGTCAAAAGCCCCCCTATGCGCGCCGTTGCCGAGCCGCCTACGCAGGTTGCCGTTCACGGCCCGCGCGAAGGGTTCATCGAAGATATCAAGATAAATTTGGGGCTTATAAGAAAGCGCATAAAGACCGAGCAGTTGCAGGTTAAAACCATATTCGTCGGCGACAAGTCGGATACTGCGGTTTCAATCGTGTATATCGAGGGCGTTTGCCCCAAGGGCTTGCCCGAAAAGGTTGAAAAGGAAATTTTGGCGAACGAGATTGACATCGTTCCCGATTCCTCATACGTTTCGCAGTTTATGTCAAAAAAGCCCCGCTCGCTGTTCAAGCGTTGCGGTACGGCGGAAAAGCCAGATATTTTCTGTGCAAAGGTGTGCGAAGGCAGGGTGGGAATCGTCGTGGACGGCTCGCCCATATGTCTTACCGTGCCCTATATGGTGGTGGAAGATTTTCAGTCGGTTGAAGATTATTACATCAATTCTTACCGCTCGACCACTTTAAGGGTTTTGCGCCTTCTGTCTGTTTTAATCGGAATTTTCCTGCCCGCGCTGTATATCTCGGCGCAGCTGTTTAAAATACAGATTATTCCCTTCCAACTGCTTTTGAAAATTTCAAGCTCGGTTTCGGGACTGCCGTTATCGCCGAGTATAGAGATGTTTTTAACCCTGTTCGTTCTGGAAGTTCTAAACGAGGCTTCCATACGAATGCCAAAGTACGTCGGGCTTGCGCTGTCGGTTGTGGGCGCGCTGGTTCTTGGCGATACGGCGGTTAAGGCGGGCATAATTTCCACACCCGCGATAATAATTATCGCGTTTTCGGCAATTTGCCTTTACACCGTACCAAACAACATCGAAACGACCACGACCTTGCGTTGGATGTATCTTATTATTGCAGGAAGCGCAGGCCCCTTCGGAATGGTTCTTTTGTCGGCGTATCTTATATGCTACCTCGTGTCCGAACAGTCCTACGGCGTACCTCTGGTTACTCCGTTTGCACCCCTTGTAAAAAGCGACTTGTACGACAGCTTGGTTAAGGCCAATATGTACACGCTGGATACCCGACCGAAAGCGTTTAAAGTAAAAGAAAAGGTGAGGCTGAAAAAGAATGAAAGCAAAAACAACGACTAATATCAGCGTCAGACAAATATGTTTTATAATGCTTGCCTATACGGTGGTAGGTAAACTTTTAACCTATCCCACGGCGTTAAGTTTTTTCTGTGAAAGGGACTTATTATTCCCAGCGCTTATTGATTTTTTAATAGAAGGCATTATTATTTGGGGTGTGGCTTTCCTTTGCTCGCGCACGGATAAAACCTTTTTCGAGCTTTTAAAGGGCACGATAGGAAATATCGGCGCGCGCATAGTATTCGGCTTTTTTGCGGTTTTGTTTTTGCTTGCCGCGCTTGTGCCCCTTTTCGAGCAGGAACTGTACGTTCACACCATATTCTACGATACCGTTCCGCCCCTTGCAATTTTCGTACCTTTCTTTATCTTCGCAATCTACGCAGGCGGTAAGCGGTTCCAAAACATAGGCAGATGTGCAGACTTGTGCATGCCTATATTCGTTATAACTATGCTTGTCATATTTATAATGTCCTGCGGGGAAGCCAAGTGGGACAACCTGTTGCCCGTATTAAAGACGCCCGCAAAAGACATCTTCGGTGCGGCGGCGGGGAACATTTTCCGTTTTGTAGAGCCTTGCTGGATGCTTATGTTTATGGGGCGCTTCAAATACAAAAAAGGCGACGCGGCAAAAATCACTGTATCTTACGCCGCAGGCGCGGTAATAGTTATATTCTTCCTGGCAACCTTCTACGCAATTTACGGCGGGTTGGCGCCTTCCAGGACTTACGCAATATCCAGAACTTCGCTGTATTTTTCGGCGATTGACACCATCGGCAGAATAGACCTAATTATGCTCTACGTTCTTGAAACGGTTATGCTGTTCGGGTTGGTTTTAAACATTCAGCTTGCCGTTTACGCTATTTCGGAATGCTCTGGCTGGGAAAGAAGCGGTGTAATTTCGCTATTCGTAAACATTGCCCTTGCCGCAGTGCTTATCGCGTGCGACGGCTTCTATAACAGTGTTTACAACTTGTATAACCAGTGGCTTTGGATATACTTTCTTATATTTACTGTGCTTATTCCAGTCCTTGCCTGGACGCTTAAAAGGAGGCAAAGATGAAAAAAAAGTTGAATTTCAGCCGCGCTTCGGTGTTAATTTATCTGGTGCTTTTTCTCGCGCTTTTGGGGTTATTTTTCACCAACGACTTCGGGCTTGTGGATATTCACAAATCAGCTATAATCACGGCTGTGGGCATCGACCTCGAAGAGGAAGAAGTTCAGGTTACTGCCGAAATCGCCGTGCCCCAGCCCTCGCAAAGCGGTGAAAATATCAAATACACTCAGGTGCAGGGAAGCGGGCTTACCATTGCCGACGCCCTGAACGAGATAAACGCAAAGACGGGCTT
>JAIDQV010000162.1 GCA_029062045.1 Clostridia bacterium | reverse complement strand
GCCTTTGCGTTATGGAAATCACGCGGGGATAAAAGATAGGCTTTTTCTGCGTTAGTCGTGGCATATTCCCGTATGAATGCGTCTAAATCGCGCTCGTCTGCATACAAAAGTTTTTCGTATTCGTACACTGAAACGGCGTCCGCGCCCTTGCCGAAACCGCCTTCCGATACAGCACGGAAAGCGTCCTCTGCACTGGCGTCGCACAGCTTGGATATTTTGTCGCCCAAAAGATAGACTTCTTTTACGGCAATAACGCCGTTTACGTAGTCAACCGACTTATGCATAACTAACCTTTGAATACAGCCGCGGCTATTTCCGCCTGATACTCTTCCCTGTCAAACCGCAAAAGCGCACCGTAAGAAACGTCTTTATCCGAGTTTTTGCCTTTGAGGATAAAGCCGCCGTCTATGGCAGGTTTGCCGTTCGATATTTTAAGTTTCTTTTCTTTTACGACGTCCAGCTTGGAAACTTCGGCAGCATATTTATAATTTGCCGCAAACACTACTTCGTCGCCGTCGTCTGCAAATTCCGATAAAAGCCTGTCGGCAAGCTGTAAAGAAGATTTTTTGTCAAGCGCGATAAGAGCTTCAAGGGCATTTTTATAGACTACGTCTATAACCCGCCGTTTTTCGGCAAGCTCTGCCTTGGCGCCGTCAAGACGCGCGGTTGCCGCTTTTCCGTCAAGAATTGCCTTGACTTTTTGCGCAACCTCCGCCTTTACGCCCGTAAGTTTCCTTTCGGCGCGCAGGTCCGCTTCCTGAACGGTTTGCGCCGCACGGCTTTCGGCTTGGGCAATAATATTCTCCGCTTCCTTCTCGGCATCCGAAATTATGCGTTCTACTATATTTTCTTTGCTCATATCAAGAACCGATTAAGCTGCTACCCCCACTAAGGGTACGACCATGATAGAAACGATAAGTCCAAGAATTGCATAGAACTCAATCATTGCAGGGTAGATAATGAGCTTACCGCCGAGTGAATCCTGCTTGCCGACTGCGTAGATACAGTTAACCGCCGACTTGCCCTGGAAGATACCGGTGATAAGACCCGAAATTGCCATAGGCATAACCGCGCCGAGAACGCCCCAGCCTTGTGCAAGGGTCATACCCAAGTCAACCGAGCCGGATGCAATGATACCGATAATGAAGCCGTAGATACCCTGCGTTGCGGGAAGAAGCACGAGGACGAGCACTTTACCGAACTTTTTGGGATTTTCGCCCAAAACGCCGGCAGCAGCACTACCCGTCTTGTAAAGACCGAGTGCCGAGCCTATACCGCACAAGATTACGCAGAGAGCAATACCGATAATCGCAACTACGAAACCTTCGTAGCCAGTGGCTTTGACAGCATTCTCAGCAGCATCGACTATGCTGGCTGCGCCATCTTCAGCTAAAAGTGTGTGTAACATAAAAACCTCCAAAAGTTTTTTATTTTTTTAATTATTTATTACCTTAATATATTTACGGTTTGAACCGAGGGGCGCGAAGAGCTCCCCCTCGCCCTCGAAGAACCTGCCGTAGAATTCAACGTATTGAAGCCTTGCGTCGTGTATGTACGCGCCGAGAAGCCCTATTGCAAGGTTGAACGCGTGTCCCACAAGCATAAGTACAACAGCAAGAATTATTAAAGCCACGTTGCCGCTTAAAACAAAGTCGACTGAATAGCCCGAAATAATTTGCGCGATTACCGCACCCGAAAGCATAAGTCCGTAAAGCCTTGCATAACTGAGGATATCGGAAACGTAGTTAATTATTCCGTAAGCCGCGCCGAAGCCTTTAGTGAATTTGCCCAAAAGTTTTTCCTTTCTGCCTGCGGTAACCATTGCAACCAAAAGGCTTGCTCCGGCCATTACACCCCCTACTATGGCCAAAATACCGATGTTTGCCTCGTCGATAAGCCCGACTATTGCAAGCCCCATACCTATCGAAAATACCGCCCAGACAAGCCCGTCAAGGATACCGTCCCAGAACTGTCCGCGGCGCATACACTGTACAGCCTTGCAAATGTAGCCCGCCATTAGGTGAACGACGCCGATTTCAAGGCTTATTACCAGAACCGAAGGAACTTGTATGCCCATAATGCCCCATCTGTCGTTTTGAGGGTTGGGCATAAGAGGTGTAAAAACCTCTATCCCGAACAGCGACGCAAACGTTAGACCCCATAATATGGCGAAGATACCGCCTATTGCGAACACTCCCGCAAGTTTTTTCATACCGCTGTCGGAGCCGCGTAGTTTTAAATAAATTGCGCCGCCGCCTAGAAGCATCAAAAGCCCGTAACCGATATCCGCCATTATAAAACCGAGGAATAGGCTGTAGAAGAAAGCCATAACGGTGTTGGGGTCAAACTCGCGCGCGTTTACGGGCGAGTACGTATTAGTAATGCTTTCGAAGTTTTGCACCACTTTGTTGTTCTTGTACAAAGTGGGCGGCATCTCGTCCTCGGAAGGTTCGCTGAACTCGTAGTAAATGGCGTTCGTGGTTTCGTCCAAAGCCGTTTTAACAAGCTCTTCCGCTTCCTTGGGTAAATACGCTTCCAAAAGTATGGTTTTTGCCGTTGCGCGCATTTTTTCGGACACGCTGAGCTTTTCAAGCTCGAAGCCGAGATAGTCGCTGTAAATTTTAAGAGTTTTAACGTCCTTGCCCAGCCCGTAAATTTCTTTTGAAATTTCTTCTAAGCGGGCAGCCGTTTCTTCTATTTCTTTTTTAAATTGGGCGTAAACTTCAACGCCTGATTTTTCTTGCGGGAAGGGGCAAGCCGTAAACGAGCAGGCTTGCAAAACTTCCTCTGCACCCTCTTCCGCTTTGTGCGCCGAAAATACTATAAGCGCACTTTCAGCGTTCAACGCAATAACGGATACTTGGCACAGCTCTTTGTCCGCAACCGCCTTTAAAAGGTTGTCCACCTCGGTGGCAGGTATGGTACCGAGCTTTATCTTTACGTGCGCCGTAGACGAAAATTCTTTGAACTTTTCTTCAACGCCCGAATAAATTTCAGCCGCCTGCAAGTTTTTTTCAAGTTTAGCCTTCCTTGCGTTGAGTTCCCTTCTTTCATCGAAAAGACGGTTGATTTTTTCAACCAGCCCGTCACACTCTTCCTGCAAGGAATTCGCACCCATAAACTCACGGTAAGAAACGCTGAACCCGTCCTTCAAATCGTCGGACTTGACTTTATTATCCTTATTATAGGCGCTAACTTCGGCACTGAGAAGGTCCAATGCGCTGTCGACACGGTTTACGCGCGCGTTCAACTCATCTAAGTCTTCACATAAAACCGAAGTATTCTCCGCATCGTAATGGGTTTTAATTTCGGTTGCGCCCGTCTTCTGCAGTGCGTTCAAAATCTTGTCCCTGTCGTAAGACATGGCAACCAGATTAAGTTTTTGCATTTCAGCAACTGCCAC
>JAIDQV010000161.1 GCA_029062045.1 Clostridia bacterium | reverse complement strand
TATAACGAATGGCGCGACGAACTGAAAGACAACCTTTTGTGCGTTTCCGAAAGTGAAAGACGGCGCGTTTTGGACTATTATGCCGAGGCCTACGCCGACAGGCGGGACGCGGGCTTTTCCGAGCGGGAAATTATAGACGACTTCGGCGCGCCCTACGACGCGGCGCAAAGGATACTTTCCGAAAGCGATTACGAGGCGCCCCCTTCACGCGAACCTACACGCGAGGAAAAACGGCGCGAAGAGCGCGAACGCCGTGAAGAGCGTCGGGAAGAAAAGCGGGAAGAAAAACGCGAGTACGGCAGTAACAGTCTTTACGGGAATTATAACGGGCCTACCCCTCAGTTCGCGCAAGCATCAAAGCCCGTAAAACAGCGCGGCGACTACACTTGGGTTTTCGTGCTGCTGTGCATAATATTCGCTTTCCCCATCTTTATGGTGGTTATGGCAATGGTGGGCGTAACCGTCACCTTCTGCGTTGCACCGTTCGGAGTGCTTATAGGGGGCGTTGCCACAATAGGCGCGGGCGTCGGCGCACTGCTTGTAGACGCAACTTACGGTGTAATAACTATCGGCACGGGACTTATAATATTCGGTTTAAGCCTCATTATAATGCCCCTTTGCTTCCAGCTTGTGAAGTGGATGTGGAAGCTCTTCCATATGTTCTTCGCTTGGCTTAAAAGATTGTTCAGCGGAAAGGAGAAAGCATAAATGAAAGGATACGTTAAATGCATAATAGCCGGCGCGATTATTTTAGGAATAGGCATAGCCGTGCTTTTGGTAGCGTTGGCTGTAAACGGTTGGAAGTTCGCGCCGAACATCGAGTTTGAAACGCAGGAATTTACCGCTACCGAAAAAAATACCGCCCTTTCCGTTAATTTGGATGCGGGCAGCTTAAAAATCGAATATCTTGAAGAGGGTGAAGAAATTCAAATATCTTATCCCGTTGCTAACGGCTTTGAAACTACCATAACCGAAAAAGACGGTAAACTCAGCATAGAAAGCAACAAGCACCACTGGTACACCTTCGCCTGGGGCGCAACTATTCCCGAAACTACCGTTAAAATTCCGAAAGATATTGTCGAAGACGTGAAAATCTACGTTAACTCGGGCACCGTGGATATGGTCGGCGGGAAGTACAACAAAGTGGATATAACCGTCAACGCAGGCACCGTGAACGTCGGCGAAATAAGCGAATGCTACTCTTTCTCCGTCAAGTTGAACGCCGGCACGGTCAAGGCAATTTCGGGCGTTTCCGCAGACAATTTCACCTGCAAGATAAACGCAGGTTCCGCCCACATCAGCAGGATAACCACCCTGTCGGGCGAAATTGAATTAAATGCAGGCTCTGCCTCTATCTCTTTCACGGGGAAAAATGAAGATTACTCCACACACGTAAAAGTTTCCGCGGGCAGTTGCACAGGCATCTACACTAACAGTAATAACAACTACGTCAAACGGATATCCGTTACAGTCAGTGCGGGCAGCTGCAACGTAAACTTCCTCGGTTGACAATCACCCCTTAAAAATGATAAAATACAGTCGTAAACATACGGCTGTATTTTTTTACGGTGATACTTATGAAATTCGATTACGATGCAACTTACTTCAACCCCGAACAGGTTTTGGACTGCGGACAGACCTTCCGCTTTACACCCTTTAAAGAGGGCTATTTTGCGGTGTCCGCGGACAAGGCTTGTTATATCCATACTGACGGAAACAAGACGGTTGTAGAAAGCGAGGACAGCGATTACTTTTACAACTACTTCGATTTGGCGCGCGACTATTCGGAGATAATCGCCCGCGCAAAATCGCATAATATACCTCTTTTATCCCGCAGTGCGGAAGAGCTTAAAGGCTTGCGCCTTTTAAACCAGAACCACGAGGAAATGCTTTATTCCTTTATCATCTCGCAAAACAACAATATTCCGCGCATAAAGGGCATAATCTCCCGCATATGCGCAGGACTTGGCGAAAAGCGCGACTTCCTGGGACAGGAGTTTTACACCTTCCCCACCACCCAAAAACTTGCGGGGGCGGGCAGGGAATTTTTTAAAAACGCCGGGTGCGGATACCGCGACGCTTTTTTGGAAGAAACATCGAACCGAATTTTAAAAGAGGGGCTTGACCATCTTCTTCCACTGCCTACTGCCGAGCTTAAAAAACAGCTTTTGACCTACAAGGGCGTGGGCGCGAAGGTTGCCGACTGCGTTGCACTTTTCGGGTTCGGCAAGCGCGACAGCTTCCCCGTTGACGTTTGGATAGAAAAGATTTACAAGGAAGATTTTAGCGGCACTTTAACCGACCGCAACAAAATTAACGAATATTTTTGCAAGCTCTTCGGCGAAGATTCGGGATATATACAACAGTATTTGTTTTATGGCAAAAGAACGTTCGGATAAGCTATCTCGTATTTATTTGGCAAAATAAGTTAAAACTTATAATATGCCCGATTACTTTTCGCATATTATCGTTGCCGAAAAAGTCCTTGAACGGCTTGACGGCGCGTACAAAAAACAGATAACTTCAACCGACCTGTACTACCTGGGTTCACAGGGCGGCGACGTTTTTTTTGCATACAACTTCAAATTTTCAAAAACAAACCTTGGGCGCGCCCTGCACAAGTTAAGCGCCGAAGAAGTTTTTTCAAAACTTATAAACGGCAACCCTTCCTATGCGGCAGGCTACGCCACGCACTACGCACTTGACGCGTCATTGCACCCTGCCGTTTACGCGTACGAGGCGGCGCATTCCCACCCCCTTGCGCACCAACAGATGGAAAGTGACTTGGGGCTTTATATAAGCAAGTTTTACAATATCCGCCGAAGAATTTTACCGCGTGAAAGCGTTTTGTCCTGCACGGGCGCGGTGTACGACAGCATTAAACTTATTCAGCCCGCCGTTACGGTTACGGGCGTAGAGCGGTGTTTAAAGCGCCACTTCAACTACACCCGATACCTTTTTAAAACCAAAAAGCAAGCGTATAAATGCAACTTCGATTTTGCCTCGCTTGCGGGCGGAATTGAGGACGCCATAGATTTGGGAGTCAAAGCCGTACAGTGCGTGCTTGATAAAAATATAGACGAACAGGTTTTTGAAAAAGCCTTCTTACAGCATTAAGCGTTCCGCTTAACCAAGTATCTTAATTTGTTTTGCGCAACACTGGCAAATCACAAATCAATTAAGCCGCCCCGCAACGGGGCGGCTTATTCTAATATTTTGTCGTAAATACTTCTTGTCAACAGTTTTTCGTACAATTCGTCCTCGGTGATTTCATCGAGAAATTTTTCGTCATACAACTGCAAAATCAAATACCTGCTACTGTCGACGAAGCGCAAGGCGTCTTTAAAAGTTGCCTTTCCGTCCAAAATAACGTAGCGTATCTCCCGCCCCTTTTTCTTCTTTTTGGCGGCGAAGTTAATTTTAACCGCAGGCGGATTTTTGGAAAGCGCCGAACAGAACAAAAACCCCGCCATTGTCAAAAGCGTTATATTTTTAATTGCTAAAAAGAAGATGAGAATAAGAGATATAACGACGAGGATATTGGTTATTCTGAGGGCGATATTAAGCGCCCTGTCCTTCTTTAAAAACCCGCTTAAAATACATTTTGCGATGCGCCCGCCGTCAAGAGGGTACGCGGGCAACAGGTTTAAAACGAGCATGCCCGAGCTTGCGTAAAAGATTAGGTCGGTGTACGCGTAGGTTACGGGGAAGAACCACCACAGCCCCGCCACGCCCACGCACAGCAAAAGATTGACAAGCGGGCCCGCCAAAGAAAGTTTTATCTCGTCCGAAGGCGAAATCCCCTCTATGTCGCACACCGCCGCCGCGCCGAAGGGCATAAGGCTTATTTTCTTACACTCGAAGCCCAGCCGCGCCGCGCAAAAAATATGACCGCACTCGTGCAGGAGTGCGGTCAATGCGCATATAATAAATATCGGCAA
>JAIDQV010000160.1 GCA_029062045.1 Clostridia bacterium | reverse complement strand
TTTCTATGTATGCTTTATCGCCCGAAGACGGCACGCCCATATATACAGATTACTTAAACGGCGAACTTCCCGCAGGCGACGAGGTTGCCGAAATGTACGAGGCGGGAGTAAAGAAATTAAAAGAGCTGGGCTTTGACAGGTACGAAGTTTCAAACTTCTCTAAAAAGGGCTTTGAAAGCCGCCATAATTTAAACTACTGGCGAAGGGGCGACTACATAGGCTTCGGCGTAGCCGCGTCGTCGTGCATAAACAACGTAAGATTTACCAACACCTACGATTTGGACGAATATTTCAAGTGCATACTTTCGGGTCACCTTGCGGTAAAGGACAGGGAAGAGGTTGATTTAGCGGGGCAGGAAGAAGAGTTTATTATGCTTGCGCTACGCACTTCGCGCGGGCTTGATTTGAAGGAATACGAGCAACTCTTCAACAAAAATTTTACCGACAAATACGCCGCCGCAATTCAAAAGGTAGGCACATATATTGAAGTTAACGGCAATTTTTTAAGAATTAAAGACGAAAACTTATTTATTCAGAACTCGATTATAGTAGAGTTTTTAAGAACGGAATAGAAAGCGGGCGGGGCATTGTGCCCCGCCCGCTTTTATGTTTGATTTGAGATTTGTTGGCGTTTAGCAAGAGTAATTAAGATACCGTGATTAAACGGAACGTTTAGCCTTGAATTTCTTTTTTGGCAATGACCTTGCCGCGCTCGCCGTCTATTAGAAACGCAGTAACGTGTTTTTCTTTATTGCACACGCCGACGTAATAATAACAACCCTCGTCGTAAAGAAGGCGGACGAAAATTTCTCCGTCGAACAGTCCGTTTGACGTCATACCTTCAAACAGCTCGCTTGCGTACTCGGCAACACATTCAACCGCCTTTTCACAGCTCATAACTTTACCGTCTTTGACGGATAGCGCGGTGTAGGTTTGCTGTTTGCCGTCGGCAGTCAAAGCTACTTCGACCCCGCTTTTATTAAAAGCCGCAGCGGTCAAAGAAAGGTAGTACTGCCTTGTTACGGCTTGATAGTTCATCTCGCCGCCGAGCCCTTCAACTTGAACTTCGAGTTCCTGCGGGTTCTTTGCAAGGCTGACGTAAATTTCTACCAAATCGCACATTTCGCCCTTGTATCCGTCCGCGGAGAAGGGCTGTTCCTTTTTTGAGCAGTGAATTTTAATTTCCGTTGCGTCGTCCCTGTAAACGAAAATATCCGTTCGGCTTTCGGAGATATAATCGCAATAATTCACTTGTTTAGAGCAGGCGGGAAGGGCGCAAACAGCGCACAGCACCGCAAGTATAACAGATGCAAAAAAAGTAGTTTTCTTCATATTAAAGTATATATACTTTGTGCGCCGCGTATGAATGATTTTTAAATTTCAAACAGTTGCATTTTTCACTGCTCTGTGATAAAATAAATAAAATAATTTATTACGATTTAAAAAAATGTCTAAGGTAATTTTAAAAACTGCTTTAAAAACTTTGCTTATTGTGGCGGTTGTCGTGCTTGTGGCTTTCGGTATTGCAAGCCTCGGCTTCCCGTCTGAAATGGCTGGGCTGTGCGAAAAATCGGGTAATTATTCGATGGCAACGGGCTACGCCAACTTAAGCTATACTTATTCCAAGAACGTGAACGATTTAAACCGTTGCTTTGCGGACAGCATTTACGCCAAGAACGACAACGATATCGTTAAGTTCGGGGACAAGCTGATTGCAGACGAAAAGTTTTCGGAAGTTTGTGAAAATGCTGAAAAAGTAGTAGAACTTCAGGTAAATTACAAACAGTACGTTTGCGGACACGTTTCCGCAGCAAAATACAGAAGGGGCAACAAAGACGACGCTTTCAATACGGCAACAGCCGCTATGGAAGGTGTTGAAGGCTTTCCCAAAAACAACGCGCTTGCCATGCTTTCCTTGCAGGTTATAGAAAGCAGGGATAAAGACACGGCGGCTAAACTTCTTAATGAGATTACAACTAACCACCAAGAGGCGGGAAACGATTACTACAACGCATTTATTAAAGAATTGAACAACGTCGGAGGGCAGGATTAATGAACAAGATTGTAAAAGAGGCTTTAACTTTTGATGACGTATTGCTAATACCCGCCGCATCGGACGTTTTACCTTCCACGGTAGATTTAAAAACCACGCTTTGCAAGGGGATTGACTTAAATATTCCTTTGATTAGCGCGGCAATGGATACCGTAACCGAAAGCAAACTTGCAATAGCAATGGCGCGTGAAGGCGGTATAGGCATTATTCACAAGAATATGACCATCGAAGAACAGGCGGCGCAGGTGGATAAAGTAAAGCGCAGTGAACACGGCGTTATTACAGACCCTTTCTATCTCGCACCCGAACAGCCCGTTTCCGCCGCATGCGAGCTTATGTCAAAGTACAAGATAAGCGGCGTTCCCATCACTAAGGACGGAAAACTTGTCGGTATTTTAACAAACCGCGACTTGCGTTTCGAAACTAATTTTTCACAGCCCATTGCAGACGTTATGACGAAGGACAGGCTGGTTACCGCACCCGAAGGCACTTCTTTGGAAGACGCGGCTAAAATCCTCGGCAAACACAGAATCGAAAAACTTCCTATTGTCGATAAGCAGGGCAAATTGAAGGGGCTTATCACAATAAAGGATATTGAAAAATCAATTCAGTACCCCAACAGTGCACGCGACAAGAACGGCAGACTTCTTGCAGGCGCGGCAATAGGCGCCTCGGCAGACGTTTTGGAAAGAGTTGCCGAGCTTGTTAAATCAAAAGTAGATTTGGTCGTTTTAGACAGTGCGCACGGACATTCCATTGGTATTATCAAGGCTGTGGAAAAGGTCAAAAAAGCCTTCCCCAACCTGCCCCTTGTTGCGGGCAACGTAGTTACGGCGGAAGCCACGCGCGATTTGCTGAACGCAGGTGCGGACGTTGTAAAAGTGGGTATCGGCCCCGGCTCTATTTGCACCACGCGTATCGTGGCGGGCATAGGTATGCCCCAGCTTACGGCGGTTATGGACTGCGCCGAGCAAGCCGACAAAATGGGTAAACGCGTAATTGCAGACGGCGGCATCAAATATTCCGGCGATATAGTAAAGGCGCTTGCCGCGGGCGGCAGTGCGGTAATGATAGGTTCGCTTTTCGCGGGCACGGCAGAGTCCCCCGGCGAGCTTGAAATTTATCAAGGCAGGAGCTTCAAGTCTTACCGCGGGATGGGTTCCCTTCCCGCAATGGCAAAGGGCAGCAAGGACAGATACTTCCAGTCGGATGCGAAGAAGTTCGTTCCCGAAGGCGTTGAAGGGCGCGTGCCTTACCGCGGACAACTTGCGGAAATAATCTTCCAGCTTCTCGGCGGACTTCGCGCGGGTATGGGATACACGGGCTGCGCAACTATCGAAGAATTGAGAAAGAACGCCAAATTCGTAAAGATGACTGCGGCTTCACTTGCCGAAAGTCATCCCCACGATATTTCCATTACGAAGGAAGCGCCCAACTATTCACCTAAAAATTAAAATCAAAGTCGCTCGGCATTTGTTAGAGCGACTTTCGCTATCAATCCGAAAGACAGACCCGGACAAATATTTCTTAAAAGGGAAAAAGTTATGCAAAAGTTAGGTTGTCCGCAATGCGGCGCAAACAAGCTTGAAAAGAAAGCCGACGGCATATATTATTGCCCCTACTGCCGCGGCAATTTCCGCGACGAATTTGTCGAAGAACAAAAAGCGGTAATAAGAACGCTTTTCCGTAATGAGATTGCCTCTGCAAAGGAAGAGCAGATTGCAAACATAAGAAGCAATCTTTGGTTTTCAACGCACGAAAAATATGCCGATTCGGAAAAAATTCTTACCTATGCGCGCGACTTAAAAAATCTTTTGCCGGACGATTTTCAGGCAAATTTTTACGAGATTGCAAACAGCGGCAGCACGCGTGAACTTTGCAGCTTTATAGACAATATCGACGCCGAGCATTGCCTTGTGTATCTACACGACGTTCTGGATTTTCTTATAAAATCGTTAGAGCCCGAGCTTGTATGCTCGGTTAAAAATTTGATTACAAGGGCCTTCAATGGTAAAGAGTATACGGAATACATCTCAAAAATCGAGGAAGAGGCGTTTAAAATCGACGAGGGCTTATATACGGCAAGTCTACCGCGCGACGTGTTTTTGGCATATTCAAGCGCGGATATGGCAAAAGTAAACGATATTTGCGCCCTTTTGGAAGAGCAGGGTTTTACTTGCTTTGTGGCGTTAAGAAATCTCCGCCACGGACGCGGCGCCGTGCAGAATTACCAAAAAGAGTTGCAAACGGCAATGAAGAATTGCAAATGCGTTGTGTTCGTGTCATCGGAAAATTCCCGCTCGCTTTCATGCGACGCGCTTAAAATAGAAATACCGTATTTAAAGGGTCATTGCCCGCGCATCGGCAGAGTGGAATATCTTGTAGAGGATTACGGCAAGAAAACCACCGTTGCCGCAAAGATGATATTGAAAAGTTTTTTTGACGGCTTGGAATGGTGCCGTACCGAGAGCGACCTTATAGAAAGGGTTGTGTTGGCGGTTACGAAATCCGACTCTTCCGATGAGGAAGAGGCCGAGGTTACGCGATTAATGCGCGAACAGCAGGAAAAAATAAAGCGGCTTGAAGATATGATGCAGTTTAACGCTGCAATCGTTGCCGAGCAAAGGACAAGGGAATCCGCTTTAAATATTAAGCAAAAGTCGCTTGAAGAGTCGGAGCAAAGAATTAGAGAAGAAACCGAACGTAAGGCTAAGGAAGAAGCCGAACGTAAGGCTAAGGAAGAAGCCGAGCACAAAGAGCGCGAAAGGATAGCCGCCGAGGAGAAGGCGAAAATCGAGACTGAAAAGAAGACAAAAGCACAAGCGGAAGCTAAGGCAAAAGAAGCTGAACGCAAAGCGAGAGAAGAAGCGGAGCGCAAAATATTAGCCGTGTTATCGGCAAAAGATTATCCCACGCTTGAAAATTACGATAAATCTGAATTTGAAATAGAGAGTAAGTTTTTTAAAGCTGGTACGAATCTAAAAAAGTATCTCGGAAAAGGCGGTTCGGTAAAAATACCCCGCGGCGTTACGGAAATATGGCCACACGTCTTCAAAGACAGCGGTATAACCGAAGTAATAATTCCCGACAGCGTTACAGAGATAGGAAGAAGTACTTTTTCGGGATGTACGGGACTGACGTCGATATTTATTCCTAACAGCGTTACTTGTATCGAAGAAAGGGCGTTTAAAGGTTGCAGCGGGCTTACGAGTATAATCGTTGAAGAAGGTAACCCCAAATATCACAGCGCAGGCAACTGCTTAATAGAAACCGAAAGCAAAAAACTTGTTCTGTGGTGTAAAAACAGCGTAATACCTGCCGACGGCAGTGTTACGGCTATAGGGTCATATGCCTTTGAAGGCAGCGGTATAACCGATATAGTAATTCCTAAGACGATAACGTCGTTTTCCAAATATGCTTTTGCTGGTTGCGGCGAGCTTAAGAGTATAATTGCAGAGGAAGGTAACCCTAAATATCACAGCGCGGGCAACTGCCTGATCGATACGGAAAGAAACTCTCTTGAATTTGGTTGTAAAACAAGTCAGATTCCCGCCGACGGTAGCGTTAGAAAAATAGGCGGTCATGCGTTTTACCAATGCAGCGGATTAAAAAGTATTAAAATTCCCTATGGAATAACATATGTTGGCGAGTGCGCTTTTTGGGAATGTACGGGGCTTACGGATTTAGAAATTCCGGATAGCGTTGATGCGATTTGGGATATGGCGTTTGATGGTTGCAGCGGATTAAAGAGAATCGTTATCCCAAACCGTGTAAATTATATCGGTACACTTGCTTTTTCCAAATGCAGCGGATTAAAAAGCGTTAAAATTCCCGAACGCTTGACAGAAATAAGAGACCGTGTTTTTGAAGAATGCAGCGGGCTGACCGAGATAGTAATTCCAAAAGCTGTAACGAATATTAACCATATGGCGTTTAGAGGTTGTAGCGGACTTACGGGAATAACGGCAGAGGAAGGTAACCCCAAATATCACAGCGCGGGCAACTGTTTAATAGAAACAGAAAGCAAGACTCTTGTTCTGGGGTGTAAAAACAGCGTAATACCTGCCGACGGAAGCGTTACATGCATAGGCGGATGGTCTTTCGATGGCAGCGGTGTGACAAATATAAAAATACCAAATACCATAACAAGCATAGGCGATGATGCGTTTGCGCGTTGTGTTGAGCTTACAAGCATTGAAATTCCACAAAGCGTAAAGAGTATCGGAAGCAGTGCGTTTTTCTATTGCAAAAAATTAAAAAGCATTAAACTTCCGGACGGAATAGATGATTACGGCGGAGGACAGGTATTTGCATATAGCGGATTGGAACGTATAGAAATCCCCAAAACAGTAACGAGGATAGAACGCGGCGCGTTTGAATATTGCGACAATCTGACGGAAGTTGTTATCCCCCAAAGAATAACGGATATCGGATCCGATGCATTTAGAAATTGCAGTAATTTGAAGAAAGTTGAAATATTGGGCAACTTAAATAGTATCGGATACAATGCATTTGAAAATTGCAGTAATTTGTCGGAGGTTGTGATACCGAACGAACTACCGTACGACTATGACAGACTTAATGCTAGCGATGTGTTTGCGGATTGTCCGATTAAATCGGCAACCATTCATTGTTCCGTTTTGCATTATATCAAGAATAAGAAGTTTTTTAAAACCGTAACCTTGACGGGCGGTTATAAAATACCTTGGTATGCGTTTAAAGATTGCACCTCTTTGGAAAGTATAAAATTGTCGGACGACATTACGGAAATTGATGAAGAAGCGTTTGTAAATTGTCGTAATTTAAAAACAATTACAATACCCAAAAATGTTACTTATATCGGCGATTCGGTGTTTAAAGGTTGTAAAAATTTAACAGTATACTGTAATGTTAAGACCAAGCCGAATAAATGGTCTGACAGTTGGGACAATGCAGACGATAACGGAAACAAAGTAAAGGTCTTGTGGAAAAAGCCGTTATTCGGATACAAAGAGTAATTTGTTGAATATAGGCATTTCAAAGGAGAAAAATATGCAGCACCAGACGGTTTTGATTATCGATTTCGGCGGACAATACAATCAGCTTATAGCGCGCAGGGTACGCGAGCATAAAATTTATTGCGAAGTCAAATCCTATAAAACGCCAGTTGAAGAAATACGCAAAATAAATCCCAAGGGGATAATTTTTACGGGCGGGCCCAATTCCGTTTACCTTGACGATTCACCCAGAATGGATAAAGAAATTTTCGAGCTTGGCATTCCCATTCTCGGCATATGCTACGGCGCGCAGTTTATGGTTTACGGCCTTGGCGGTAAAATAGAAAAAGCCAACGAAAAAGCGGCGGCGGAATTCGGAAGAACGGATTGCACCTTCGATACTAAGTCCCTGCTTTTCAAAGGTTTAAAGAAAAAATCCGTTGTGTGGATGAGCCACAACGACCACATTGCAACTTTGCCCGAGGGCTTCCGTGCGGTTTGCCACAGCGATAAGTGCCCTTACGGCGCTATCGAAAACGTGCAAAAAAAGTTCTACGGCACGCAATTCCACCCCGAAGTCAACCACACCGAACAGGGCTTTGATATGCTGGGTAACTTCCTTTATAAAGTTTGCGGCTGCGACGGCGACTGGACAATGGGCGAATACGCGCAAACCGCAATAAGTGAAATCCGCAAAAAAGTGGGCGACGGCAAAGCCTTGCTTGCGCTGTCGGGCGGGGTGGACAGTTCGGTTGCCTGCAAATTGCTTGCAAAGGCCATAGGCAGTCAGCTCACCTGCATATTTGTTGACCACGGTCTTATGCGCAAAAACGAGGGCGACGAGGTAGAGGCGGCGTTTTTAGGCAGCGGCGTGAACTTCGTTCGCGTGAACGCAGGCGAAAGGTTTTTAGGAAAACTTAAAGGAATATCCGACCCCGAGACAAAGCGCAAGATAATAGGCGAAGAGTTTATCCGCGTCTTTGAAGAAGAGGCGAAAAAGATAGGTAAAGTGGACTTTCTTGTACAAGGCACCATTTATCCCGACGTTATAGAATCGGGCGCGGGGGATGCGGCGGTGATAAAATCGCACCACAACGTCGGCGGGCTTCCCGATTACGTCGACTTTAAAGAAATAATCGAGCCGCTCAGAATGTTGTTTAAAGACGAGGTTCGCGCGCTGGGAATTGCTTTGGGCTTGGACGAAAAGCTGGTATGGCGCCAACCCTTCCCCGGCCCAGGTCTTGCAATAAGAATAATAGGCGAAATCACGCCCGAAAAGATAGCAATTCTTCAAGACGCCGACGCCATTTTTCGTGAAGAGATAGCCAAAGCTCACCTTGACCGCGACATTAGCCAGTACTTTGCGGTGCTTACGAATATGCGCTCGGTTGGCGTCATGGGCGACGGCAGAACTTACGATTATACGCTTGCCCTTCGCGGCGTATCCACAACAGACTTTATGACGGCGGATTACTCGCGTATCCCTTATGACGTTCTCGATACGGTATCGAGGCGCATTGTAAACGAGGTTAAGCATATCAACAGAATTGTGTATGATATAACCTCGAAACCCCCTGCAACGATTGAGTGGGAATAAAAGGGTAAAACGCGTTATTTCAAGCATATATAGGGGGCAATCGTGGATATTAAGTTTGAAACAGGGGAAGGAATATTCTCCGTAAGGGTGCGCGCTCTCATTATAAACGACGGTAAACTGCTTGCGATGCACGACGAGTACGCGCCCTATTATTACTTGGTCGGCGGCAAGGTGGAAGTAAACGAAACGACTGAAGAAGCGGTTTTGCGTGAGGTGTGTGAAGAGCTTGAAATAGAGGCGGAAATTGTCCGCCCCGTGTTCTTCGCACAGAACTTTTACACCGACGACGTGAACGGCAAAAGATATCACGAAATAGTCTTGTACTATCTTTTAGACGTTTCAAAAACCGAACTTTTATCGCGCGGTGATAAGTTCGTAATTCACGAAGGTAAGCATACTTTAACGTTTGAATGGCTGAACATCGACGGTTTGGAAGATAAATATCTTTACCCCAATTTTATAAAAACGGAAGTGAAAAACTTGCCGAAGCAATTAAAATTTATAGTCGAACACGAATAATTTTGATTTGACTTTTTAATTAAAAAATATTAAAATATAAACGCAATTCAATAAAAAGACAACGACACAAGTGGCGGGGTTATGCCCTGCGTAAATCTGATTACGGAACGGTAAAAAGGTCTTAACTTGTGTCTTTTTTTGTGTAAATAGGAGATTTTATGGAAGAAATAAACGAACAAACGCCCCAGGCGGTACAAACCGACGAAGGTCAAAACCGCTATTTGGGGGAAGGTAATCTTTTTAAGCTGATGCTTAAATTTTCAATTCCCTGCGTGCTGTCACTGGTTATTTCCGCGCTGTACAATATAGTTGACCAAATTTTCGTCGGGAACAGTGAATTAAGCGTTCTGGGCAACGCGGCAACCGGCGTTGTGTTTCCCATATTCATAATCGCGCAAGGGTTCGCATGGTGGTTCGGCGACGGATGTGCCGCTTACCTAAATATCTGCCAGGGGCGGGGCAATTCTCAAAACGCACATAAAGCGATAGGCACGGGCATAGTTTTCACCCTAATTTCCAGCGTTGTTTTGATGGCAGTTTTCTATCCCGTTGCAACGCCTATGTTGACGTTTTTCGGCGCGTCGGAAAATTCTTTGCCCCTTGCAATAGAATACTTTAACATAATTTTAGGCTTCTTCCCTGTGTTCATGGTTATGAATATGATGAACGGCGTTATCCGTGCAGACGGTGCGCCCGGTTGGTCAATGGCTTCTATGCTTTCGGGTGCGATAACCAATATCGTTCTTGACGCCGCCTTCATTATCGGCTTAAAGTGGGGTATGGCGGGCGCTGCATGGGCAACCGTAATCGGTCAAACCGTATCGTTTGTTATCAGTCTTTTATACTTCATTTTAAAGACTAAAACTTTCAAATTGAGTTTAAAAAGTTTTATCCCCGACTTCAAAGAATTTGCAAACCCCGTAAAACTCGGTGCGTCATCGTTCATAATTCAAATGGCGATAGTTATTATATCCGTCGTTTGCAATGCAATGCTTGTAAAATACGGCGCTATGTCAGAGTACGGGGTGGATATTCCCATTTCCATTATAGCTATTGAAAGTAAAGTGTTTACGGTAGTTATAAATATAGTAGTTGGCGTTGTGCTGGGTTGTCAGCCTATTATAAGCTACAATATGGGCGCAAAGAATTACAGCAGGGTCAAAAAACTGTATTTCTATATATTATCGGTTACAGTGGCAATAGGGCTTATCTTCACAATAATATTCGAGGCCGCCCCGTCCGCCGTCGTGGGTATATTCGGCAACCCCGACCCCGAGCAGGTCAACCCCGAACTTTACTGGGAATTCGGCGTCAAAACGTTTAGAATATTCCTAATGTCCGTAACGTTCACTTGCACTATAAAAATGTCTTCTATATTCTTCCAAGCCTCGGGCAAACCCGTGTTTGCGGTGTCTTCTGCGCTTATAAGGGATATAGTGTGCTTCGTTCCGCTTATCTGCATTATGCCCATTTTCCTCGGAATAGAGGGTATTCTTTGGGCAGCCCCTATTGCCGACAGTGTGGCTATGATAGTTACAGTAATTTTCACCGTTGTTTTCTTTAATTCGTTTAAAAAAGATAAGGACTAACTTAAAGCCTTTAAGGCGGTCGGGCAGGAAGCCCGGCCGCCTTTTTATTTTGCAAATTTGACAGCCCTTGAAAGTTATGTTATACTTAACTTTAATGACTGATTTTCAAGCTCTTAAAAATTTAATCAACCCTAAAAAAGAACCTACGAAAGATTATTTTTTAGACTTGCTTGACGCCGACAAACAGTTTTCTTACGAAGAAACTCACGTTCGGGCGGTTATGACCATGCTGCGCGTTTTGTATCTTGCAAAGCTAAAAGCAAAGCTGGCCGCTGCGCGCGAAGAGAAGGAAAGCCTTACGAAAGGACCCGACTACAATGCCGAAGCCTACCGCCGCGTGTTAGAGCTTAACGCCGAAATTTCCGCGCTTAAATCAAAGATGCAAGAGTACAAGCCCTTCTTTGAAGAACCCTATTTCGCCCGCATGGATTTGACGGACGATAAAGAGGGCTACAACAGCTATTACATCGGCAAGCACGGCAGTGAAAAACTTGAAATTTTGGACTGGCGCGCACCTTTGGCGCAAAAATATTACCAGAAAAGCCGCACATCCTTCACTATAAACGAGTACAACTATAAACTTATCTTGCGCCGCGCAATAAAGACGGGCAACGGCAAAGTTCTGGATTTTAAAAACGAATATCTATCCCTTTCCGATTACCTTTCAAAAGAGGAAATAGGGGGACGGGACGAAGAGCTTATTTTCGACCCCTTCTTAAAGGACATTTTAAAGGGCAGGAAGGAAAAAAACGAAATAACAGACATAATTCAAACCATCCAGGAAAAGCAGTTTGAAATTATCACCTTGCCCGAAAAGGACGAGTTTGTTTTGCAAGGCGTTGCGGGCAGCGGCAAAACTATGATACTTTTGCACCGCCTTTCCTACATTATGTATAACAACGAAAGCGTGCGTCCCACAGACGTAATGGTGGTAACGCCTTCCGATTCCTTCAACGCGTTCATTGACGAGCTTTCCGCCGTTCTTGAGCTTGAAAAGGTAAAAACAAGCACAATCGACGGCTACTTTTTAAAGTTGTTGAAGAGTGTGGGTGCCGATTTGAACGGTAAAATCGACTTCAACCGCGAAGTGAATAACGATTATTTAAAGTACATCTATTCGCCCGCGTTCGAGGGGGATTTGGACAGGAAACTAGCAAAAGTGTTCGACGGGGTTTACGGGCTTTTCGCTTCCGACGACTGCAAAGAAGTTTCCGAAGAAGTTGCTTCATCTTGCAGTGAGCAAATTGAAGAATACGAAAAAATAAAGAACGCGTCGGTGAGGATACGCCGTTGCGTTTTGGGTGAAATAAAGGAAAAGAAGGACGGCGGGCTGTATTATACTAAGCAATTCCGCTATATGTTCAACTGCGTTCTGGACGTGCAGGAATTTTTGAATTTAGTCAAATCCGACGAAAGAATGAAGGGCTACGCCTATTTTTACAAACAGTTCTTATCCTTCTATAAATCCATAAAATTTATCCGCCGCTATTCGCAGAAAATTTGTGTTACCGCCCTTGAAGACTTGCGCTCGCTTGAAGGTGCGGTGGATAAAGAAATTGCCGATTTAAAGCGCTATAAAATCAAAACGGCGGAAGGGGAGCAGCTTACTTATTCCGAGGGAATTTTAAAGCGCGAACAGCTAAAAAACGAGATTGGTGCCGTAATATGTGCCGTTGAACGCATTTTGAACGGCTTTTCGACTACGCACGATTTTGCCGACGTACTCCGAAGCGAAAGCTATTTGGTATCTATAGGTAAGTGCGAAAACACGGTCGACATTCTCCGGTTTTTCTATAAAGAAACGGTTAAAAAAAGTAAAGTAAAGTACGGCGTTGAAGCAAAGCCCCTAATAAAGAGCGACCTATTCGCACTGTGCTTTATCTTGGTAAAACTGGGCTTTAACCTGTCACCGAAGTACTCTTTTGTCTTTGTGGACGAGGCGCAGGACATTTCCCCTGCCGAGTACAAGGTTTTAAAGGCGGTAAACGACCGCGCTACATTTAACGTTTTCGGGGACTTAAAGCAAAACATTACGGGATTTCGCGGCATAAAAGACTGGGAAGAGCTTGGTTTTAAAACTTACAGCCTAAACTTAAACTACCGAAACACCACGCAAATTGTCGACTACGTTTCAAAAAAGCTGGGCATAGAGATGCACTCGATAGGCTTCGACGCGCAAGAGATAGAGGTTATTTCCGCCCGCTCGGTAACAGCTTGGCTTTCTTCCAAAAACGGGCTTAAAGCCGTCATATGTGGGGGGCAATCGGTTGAAAAGTATTCAAGAAAGAGCTATAACCGCATAAGGGATACGGGGAAATTGTCCAAAACGAAGATTAACGTTATGACGGTGTACGAAAGCAAAGGGCTTGAATTTACCGCAGTTGCCGTCGCCGACGGCGATATGACCGAAAACGAAAAGTACATTGCTTACACCCGCGCGCTGAAAGAGCTTGCAATTATAAAAGATTAGACGGCTGCTTCGTTTAATAGCAAATTAAAGGGCAATAATTATAAAAGCCGCTTGCCACTTTTTTACGGCGGTGGTATAATGTGGAAAATTGACTAAACAACACGAAAAAATGCGGAAAGTGAGGCATATATGGCTACTAAACCTAAAAAACCCGTAGAAGTTTTTGAAATCGAGGGCGAGCTTTTAAACTCGGTAAGCTATGCAACCTACTATTGTAGGCTGCCCCTTTTTACGTCCTTTAAAATTTTCAACCGCGACACGGAAAACGCGTTGGACGTTACGGTTAAAGTGGTGGGCTCTAATCCTCTAATTATTCCCGCAGAACTGCATATCGAAGAAATCCCGCACGAAAGCAGTATAGAGGTCATTCCGCAAAACGTGCTTAACCCCAAGTATCTTGCGGAAATAGAAAAACCCGAAATTTGCACCGTTCAGGTTGAACTTTCCTGCGGGAAAGCGCTTGTTTGTTCGCTCGAAGCCGAGGTGCAGGCTCTTCCCATAAACTGTTGGTGCGGGCTTTCGGGCAATGCCGAAACCCTTGCGTCTTTCGTCCGTCCCAAACTTGCCGACTGCCAGAAGATTTTGGCGGAAGCAGGCTTACAGCTTAAAACCTGGGGCTATTCTTCGGAATTTTCGGGCTACTCCGGCACGGACATAAACGGAGTCAGGAACGCCGTGGCTTCGGTATTTTCGGCAATACGCCGCCTCAACATTGACAGAAGCGACGACTGCGATTTGTCGGGTATAACGGCCGTGGGCGATTCTACCGAGGTTATAAAAAACAAATTCGCCACCCCGTTAGAGCTTGCTATTTTTGCCGCAAGCTGCTTCGAGGCGACCAAACTTAATCCTGTCTTAATCATCGGTAAATCAAGCATATGTGCGGGTGTATGGCTGTATGAAAGCTGTTTTTCCTCTGCAATAGAGGACGATATGCAGCTTGTTGAAAAGTATATTACCGAGGGCGTAAACAATCTTACCCTTTTCGACGTGGAAGATTTGTTCGCCCACAGAAACGCAAGCTACACCACGAGCGAAGCGCATGCGCGCGAAAGACTGCAAAGCGGAGAAACGGAAATTTGCCTTGACATAAAGCGTTGCAGGATAGGCGGACTTTTCCCCATGCCGCTCAAAGTAAAGACGGCGCAAGGGTACGAGCTTTTAGCCGACAAACAGTTTTCCTTTGACGAAAAGCCCGCAGAATTTATAGACTCTGGCAAATACGAATACGACAAAACGAGTTCCAAAGAAGCCAACTGGCAAAGAAGGCTTTTGGATTTGTCGTTAAAAAACAACCTTTTAAATTTCCGCTACACGCGGGACAGCCTGCACCTTCTTTGCGCGGACCTTGTATCTTTCTGTGAAAAAATCGACAGCAAAGGCAAATTTACCCTGCTTGCAAATACTACGCCCATTCCCGACGCCGTCTACTTCGGCGAAAGTAAGACCGTTAAAAATATGGCCGAGCTTATCGAGATAGAGATGAAGGGCGGGAAGATACGCTGTGTTGCTTCCCCCGACGGGCTTGCGGAGACGGCAACAACTTTAATCAGAAAATCCCGTGCCGCCGAAGAGGAGACGGGCGCGAAAACGCTGTATCTTGCCCTGGGCTTTTTAAAGTGGAAGAACGAGGGCGAAAAACAGGAAAAATACGCACCCATAGCCCTACTGCCCGTAACGCTTAAAAGAATGAAAACCCAAGGCGTTGCGCTTGAAGCGGGCGAAGAATACGAAGTAAACACCACGCTTTTGGAATTTTTAAAGCAAAGTTTCGGAATTGACATCCGCGGGGTAGAGGGCAAGGGGCTTTCCCCCAAAGAAATTATTGCCGTATTCCGCTCTAAAACCGCCAACATGAAGGGTTGGATGGTCTACGAAGACGTTTACCTTTCACAATTCACGTTCGCAAGATACGCTATGTGGGCGGACGTAAAGAACAACATAAAAAGTCTTGCAAAAAACCCGCTTATAGCTTCGCTTATGACGAACACCAACAAGCTGGGTGAAAATAAACTTGCGGGCGTTTCAGAGGACGACGCCGACCCCTGCGCGGTTTTAACGCCCCTGCCTTGCGACAGCGCGCAGTATTCCGCCGTTGCGGAGTCCGCAAAGGGCACGACCTTCGTTTTGCACGGTCCCCCCGGAACGGGCAAGAGCCAAACCATAACCAACATTATCGCGAACGCGGTGGATAAGGGTAAGCGCGTTTTATTCGTTGCCGAAAAGCAAGCCGCTTTGCAAGTTGTTAAAAAGCGCCTTTCAGATATAGGGATAGGCGATTTTTGCCTTGAACTTCATTCGGGCAAGACGACCGATAAAGCCGAAATTATAAGAAAAATAGAAACCACTTTACTTTTAAAGAGCGAAGCGGACGCCGACAAGTTCTCCGACGCGGGCGCAAGGATAAACGAGACGCGCCGAGCTTTGCGCGCGCCTTTGGACGCGCTTCACAAGAAAAGAAGGCTGGGGCTGAGCGTGTACGAGGGGATAGTTTATTACCTTCAAAACAAGTCCGCACCCGAGCTTATGAACATAGAAACCACCTTCTACGATTCGCTTACGAAGCAGAAGCTGGAAGACTATGAAAATATGCTTACGACGGCGCAGGCGGCGGCAAAGGAATGCGGCGGAGTGTACCGTTCGCCCTTCACCGAAGTTAGGCTTACCGAGTGCGACGAAAACACGAAACGTGCCGTAGTATGTGCCGCCGAAGTGCTTTTGGCGGAGATAAAGCATCTTAAAAATTACCTGGGACTTTTCCTTGATACATTCAAGCAGAAGACGAGTAAATTCACCCGCGCAAAACTTGAAAATCTTTTGCAAATTGCGGGCGTTTTAAAGGAAGGAAATCTTAAAGAGTTTTACGAGTGCGAGGAAGAAGAGTTCTATAAATTCTACAACGCAAATCTGAGATATGACAGAGAGTGCAAGCACTGGTTCAAGCACTTCAAGGTTCTTCCCGACATAGGCAAGTTTTCGGGTGAAATAGAAGCCGAGCTTGACAACTGGGGCGAAAACTACCGTTCGTCCCGCACACTGTTGACGGTAATAAAAAGAATTAACCGTTGCGCCCCTCAGCCCGTAAAAGAAAAGGACGAGTTTGAATGGATTAAACGCGCCTTGGAAATCGAAAAGGCAAAAGAGAGCATTCTTGCGCACACCGACCTTTCGCAAAACTTTGTAGGTTTCGGCGGCATAAACGAGAAGAAGAGGGAAGAGTTTTTATCACCCTTGTACGAGCTGCACAACCTTTGCGCGCAGACATTTATGGACTATAACGCGGACGTCTTTAACAGCGTTTGCTGCGCCGCGGCAAGCGGGATATTAAAACCCCTTGTTTCGGGGCTTATCTCGGCGGCAACCTCGTTTACCAAAAGCGCGGATACCTTTATGAAGATAATAAAGGCGGATAAGTCCGACTACGCCGACGCGGACGTCTTTGAAACTTACACCGCAAAGTGCACTTCGCTTATCGACAATATCGATATGCTTCCCGCGTGGTGTATGTACAAGGCAACCGCCAAAAAGCTGACGGACAGCGGACTTTCGTTTATAACCGACGCTATGGAAAGCGGTAAAATTTCGGGCAAGCAGATTTTGTCCTCTTTCCGCAAAAACGTTTACAGGAACTTTATCCAAACTAATATCCCTGCGGACGAGTGTCTTTCCGCATTCTCGGCAAACGTCCTGGACGAAAGCGCGGCAAACTATTCAAGGCTGTTGGAAGAATTCACCGCGCTAACCCGTGAAAAGATACGCGCGGATTTAATATCCCGCCTTCCCGCACAGGAGACGGAAGGCCCGCTCGCTTTGGAAGTAATGTCATTCCAGCGCCAGACTAAGGGCAGTTTGCGTTCATTGAAACTCAGAAATCTGTTTGCGGACATACCCGAACTTTTAAAGGTGGTTGCGCCGTGTATGCTGATGAGCCCGGGTTCGGTTTCACAGTATCTTCCCGCCGACCCCGAACTTTTCGATATAGTTATTTTCGACGAGGCCTCGCAAATTCCCACCTGTGAAGCCGTGCCCTCGCTTGCAAGGGCGAAGAGCGCGATTATAGTCGGCGACCCCAAACAGATGCCCCCGACATCCTTCTTTATGGGCACGGGTCAGGACGACGACCACCCCGAAGCGGAGGACTTGGAAAGCGTTTTGGAAGACTGCCTGGCTTTGGGAATACCCGAAAAACACTTAATCTGGCACTACCGTTCAAAGCACGAAAGTTTGATTGCGTTCTCTAACGCAACATATTATTCAAGTAAACTTTGCACCTATCCATCGCCCGACGCGTTGGATAGCCGCGTAAAGATGCAGTATATAGAAAACGGTGTTTACGAGCGCGGCGGCACTAAGTGCAACCGCGAAGAGGCGGAAGCTCTTGTAAAGGAAGTGGTAAGGCGGCTTAAAGACGAAAAGCTGCGCCGTTCGAGTATGGGAATTGTAACATTCTCAACCCCTCAGCAAGTCTACGTTGAAAAACTGCTAGGCAAGGCACTTGCAAAGAACGGGCTCGAAGAGGCGGCGTACGAGCGCGAAGAACCGCTGTTTATTAAAAACCTTGAAAACGTGCAAGGCGACGAAAGGGACGTAATTCTATTTTCCGTTTGCTACGGGCCCGACAGAATGGGAAGGCTTTCATTAAACTTCGGACCTTTAAATCAGTTCGGCGGATGGCGTAGGCTTAACGTTGCCGTATCCCGTGCAAGGGAAGAGATGCTCGTGTTCTCGTCAATGCGCTACTCGATGATAGATTTGGCGCGCACAACCTCCCGCGGGGTTGCGGGGCTTAAAGCCTTTTTGGAATTTGCCGAAAAGGGCAGGACGAGCATATCCGTAAAGAGCGAAGATATAAACATCAACAAGCAGGGCATAGGCAAGTTTATTGCCGAAGAGCTTTCTTCCTACGGCTACGACTGCCGCTGCAACGTGGGCGTGTCCGACTTCAAAATCGACGTGGGCGTTCTCGACCCCCAAAACAAGCACAACTTTATTTTGGGAATTTTGTGCGACGGAACTAAGCAGTTCTCGGTTAAAGACCGCGCCGTGATGCAGGTGCAGACGTTAAAGCGCAACAACTGGAACGTTTACAGGCTGTACTCTATAAACTTCTTCAACAATCCCAAGCGCGAGATTAAGAAGATAAAAGAGCTTTTAGATAAACTCACCGACGACGGCAAGCCCGCGGCTATAAGTTTTAAGAAGCCCTACCGCGCCGCAAAGATTGACGTAAAGGAAGTTGACCCCGCCTATATTTTAAGCGGCGAGAACGACGCCGAGGTTATGCGCGTTTTAAAAGCGGTGGTTGCGGCGGAAGAGCCGATATCAACGCAGTTTTTAATGAAGCGTACTTTGTCCGCCTTCGGAATTTCAAAGTTGGGCGTAAAACTCGAAGCAAAGTTAAATGCGCTTATAAACAAGTGCGCATTTGAAAGCTGTGAGATGCTGGGGGGCGTCTACTACTTCAAAGCCGACAAGTTCGGCGCGTTCGACAGGTACAGGGTAGAGGAAGGGACTTCGCTCCGCTCGGCCGACGTCGACTATACCCCGTACGACGTAATTTCTTTGGTGAAGGGAATACTGTTAAACCGCGTAAGCGTTTACTCGGACGAGCTTATCCCCGCAGTGCTGAAAGAGCTTAAAGTTCCCCGCTCGTCGGAGAAACTTGTAACCTTCGTTTCGGGCTGTATCGACGAGGCTGTAACCCTCGGCTTGTTCATACGAAGCATTTCGGATAAAATATCTTTGGCATAAAAAAATAGGCGCCCGGTGCAAAACCGAGCGCTTCTTTTTATTTTTAAATATCAAGTACGTCGTTCATATCGTATTTGCCGGCGGGCTTGCCGACAAGCCATTTTGCGGCGCGTATCGCGCCCACCGCAAACACGCGTTTTGAACGCGCCGAGTGGGAGAGGGTGATAACCTCGTCCTCGCCCGCAAACATAACCTCGTGCTCGCCCACGATTGTTCCGCCGCGCACTGCGTGTATGCCTATTTCCTTTCCGCGCTTGCCGACTATGCCGTCGCGCCCGTTTACATAGGGTTTGCCGCTATCGAAGGCCGAATTTGCACTCTCCGCAAGCATAAGCGCCGTACCCGAAGGTGCGTCAACCTTTTGGTTGTGGTGCTTTTCGATAATCTCTATATCGAAGCCGTCGCCAAGCGTTTGGGCGGCTTTTTTTACAAGTTTAACTAAAAGGTTAATTCCGAGCGAGAAGTTGCCCGTCTTAAATACGGCAATCTTTTTAGCTGTTTCGTCAATGAGTTTTAAATCTTCCGCCGAATATCCCGTGGAAGCAAGCACTACGGGGCAATTATTTTTAACCGCCCAAGTTAGCTCGCTATTTAAAACGGCGGGGGAGGAGAAGTCGATAATAACGTCAACCTTTTCTTTAACTTTGTCAAAGGAAGGATACACGGGCACGCTTTGGCCGCCCAAGTTTATATCCACGCCGCAAACAACTTTTAAATTGTTATCGTCCTTTAAAAGCTCAACGAGGTTTGCGCCCATTTTTCCGTTTATGCCGCAAATCAAACAATTCATTTTTTAAGCCCGACCCTTAAAATTTCTTTAAGTAAAATTTCTTTGTTTTTGTCTTCAAGCTCGGTCAAAGGCGAGCGGGGCACGCCCGCATTGAAGCCTATCATATTGTAAGCCGCCTTGACGGGGATGGGGTTCACCTCTAAGAAGCACGCGTCTTCCAAGGGGAGGAGGTAGTCCTGAACGGCGTTCGCCTCGTCCAGCTTGTTTTCTTTAACTAAGTTATACATTTTCTTTACGAGCGCGGGGGCGATATTCGATGTTACCGAAATAAGTCCCGCGCCGCCCACTGCAAGCATGGGAAGGTTTAAAAAATCTTCGCCCGAATACAAATCCATCTTACCGCGGATGCGTCTTATGGTTTCGCACACCTGCGCCATATTACCGCTGGCTTCCTTTATGCCCGCCATGTTGGGGATTTCGGCAAGTTTTTCAACCGTTTCGGGTAAAATGTTTACCGCCGTGCGCGAAGGCACGTTGTACGCAATAACGGGGATTTTAACCGCGTCGCATATGGCTTTGTAGTATTCGTACAAGCCCTTTTGAGTGCATTTGTTGTAGTAGGGGGTTACGGCAAGCACGCCGTCCGCGCCCAATTTTTCGGCTTGAATTGATTGCTTTACGGCTTTAGCCGTATCGTTGCTTCCCGTGCCGATAATAATTTTAATCCGTCCGGCGGCTTTCTTAACGGCGTATTTTATGGTTTCCGTCTTTTCGTCCTCGGTCATAGTGGCGGGTTCGCCCGTAGTGCCAAGCACGACAAGTCCGTCCGCGCCGCCGTCAATCTGATACTCTATCATTTTGCCGAACTCTTCAAAGTTCACGCCGTCCTTCGTAAAAGGCGTAATCATTGCGGTAATTATACCGTTGCAAAATCCTGTCATAATCTCTCCCGAAAACCTCGTATATGCTTCGCAATACAGTGTTGCGCTGTGGCAACCCTCAGTCATTTACGATTTAGTAAACTCCTTCGGGTTTTCCTCGCGCGCCTTGTCTTGCTCGCATCTCCGAGGTTTATTTATTGCTTATTAATTTATTCTTTCCGTAAAAAAATTGTGAACTCAGTCGAAATATCCTTTTGCGGCTAAAAGTTCCGCAAGCAGTACCGCGCCGCCCGCCGCGCCGCGAAGGGTGTTGTGCGAAAAGCCTATAAACTTATAGTCGAACAAATTGTCTTCCCTGAGCCTTCCCGCGCAAACCGCCATACCGCCTTCCAAATTTCTGTCAAGGAAGGGTTGGGGGCGGTTGTCTTCTTCAAAGTAGTGCAAGAACTGTTTGGGGGCGGAAGGAAGGGCAAGTTTTTGCGGCTCGCCAGAATAATCTTTCCACGCTTTTAAAATTTCTTCCTTGGAAGGCTTTTTGTCAAACTTAACGAAGCAAGCCGCCGTGTGTCCGTCGGAAACGGGTACCCTCAAACACTGCGCCGTAATCTTGGGGGAGGAGGCGGGCAGAATTTTACCGCCTTTGACTTCGCCCCAAATTTTGAGGGGTTCGACCTCGCTTTTTTCTTCCTCGCCGCCGATGTAGGGGATAACGTTGTCGCAAATTTCGGGCATAGTTTCAAAAGTTTTGCCCGCGCCCGAAATGGCTTGATAGGTGCAAACTGCAACGTCTTTTATCCCGAACTTTTTCAAAGGGTGCAAAAGGGGAACGTAGGACTGCAGCGAGCAGTTGGATTTCACAGCGATAAACCCGCGCGAAGTTCCCAAACGCTTTCTTTGCGCCGAAATAACTTCAAGGTGGCCGGCGTTGATTTCGGGTATAATCATAGGCACGTCGTCGGTAAAACGGTGCGCCGAATTGTTGGAAACGATAGGACATTCTAATTTTGCGTAGGAATATTCAAGCTCTTTAAGTTCGTCCTTTTTCATATTCACGGCGCAGAAGCAGAAGTCGACCTCTTTCGCAATTTTTTCTTTGTCGGCAGTGGCGTCAAAAACTACCATATCCGCATATTTTTCGGGCATGGGGGAGGAGAGGTGCCACCTTTTTAACGCGTCTTTATACTTTTTGCCCGCAGAGTTTGCGGAAGCGGCAAGGCACTTTACCTCAAACCACGGGTGGTTTGCAAGCAATAAAAGAAACCTTTGCCCGACCATTCCCGTAGCACCTATAACACCGACAGAATACTTTTTCATAAATCACCTATAAAAACAAAAAAACAGTGCGTTGCACTGCCAATAAAAATCAAAACGGCATTAGCGCAACACTTCAAGTGACAGTCGCAAGGGTATTAACCCGTGCGCCCGACGCGGCTTAAAGGGTAGCCGCACCTCGGCGGAGGCGCCCTTTCAACGCGGCGTGGATAGCGGAATTGCCTTTTCAATCCCTTCGCCGCGGCTAATTATGCCCGTCCGCTCCTCTAAATGCAAAAAAATTTTAACACAAAAGATAAGCAAAGTAAAGTTATTTACACGGCAAAAAATTATTTGTTTATATTCCCAACGCAACAAAAACTGTTTGACACCCTTTAAATAATAGTGTAAAATAGCAAGGTATAACGAAAATTATAATAATGGACGATTGAAATATGAATTCGCAAAAATCCTTTAAAATAAAATTGAGTTTATTCGTTGCGCTTGCGCTCAGCTTTATGATAGCGCTAGGCGCGTTTTTCGGCGTAACTTTTGCCCGCGCCGCAGAAGACAAAGTGCGTACGGTTACGCTTAGCGGTTCAAGCATATTTATTGCCTCTAACGAAAATGCGTGGATACAGGCGCACAAGGACGGTGAAGGCGACAGCGCGAAAAATTATATGACGTTTGCCATTGATAAAGACGGCGCCGCTATAAATTACAGAAAGAACCTTGCATACAAGTGGGTTGAAAACACTAACGAAATAGTTACAACCGACGCAGACGGCAAAGAGGTAGACACCGAAGTTTTATTCGATAACCCTGCGAAAGGCTGGTTCAATATGGAAGTAGGCTTTGCCGAAGCGGGCAACGTATTCGACAAATTCGTAATCACATTCGAAAGCCAGCAGTACACCCAGACCAAGGACGGCAAGACCACGAACTACATCGTGTTCGAGCCCGCAGGTGACAGCCAAGTAAAAGTTTACGTTCTTGATAAAGAAACCGACGATGAAAATTTAGGCGCTGTTTTGGCGCGTTTGGAAAACGTAGACAGCCTCGGTACGGTAGCTAACGACCATATCAAAATCAGCTTTACCAAATACGAAAACGGCAACTACACCGTTGAAATTTCCGACGGTACAAAAACCTATACCGACAAGTTTGAAAATATAGGCAAAACCTACTCGAAGTATTCTTCTTCGACGACTACCCCCGTAACACCGCTTTCGTTTGCGGCAACTTTTGCCGAAGGGAAGAAGGACGGAGATAAAGCGTTAATGACCCTTTACAATTTGAACGGTCAAAGTTTCGAGTTTACGAACGACAACATTAAAATTGGTGAGAAAATCACTAACGGACAAGTCAGCGACATAACGCCCCCCGTGCTGTGCCTCGATAAAGCCGTTCCCTTCATCAAATACAACGGCGAAATCGCTTTCGACTATACGGTTATAGACGTTCTTACTTCTTCGCCCAGCCTTACCACTTCGTACTATATGCTTACCGATAAATACGTTGAAGACGGCACGGCGCCCAAGTACTTAACGAAGACGGGCGGCGATTACAAAGAAGTAAGCGATTCCGATAACCAGTATATCTTCCCTCACGCAAAGCACTATATTCCCACGGAGCAAGTTTTGTCAACGACGGCTTTCAACACCGACGACTACGAGGTACAAGGTGCGGTTAAAGTAGTTTTAAAGCTCACCGATACAACTTCGTCTTACGGCAAGACCACCTACGTTCTTTTGGACTGGTTCGTTGATGATAATTACCTCATTAAAATTGGCGAGGGGGAGAACAAAGTTTCCTACATCGCGGTTACAACGGATAAGCAGGGTTTGTCTTACGCGTACACCAAGGGCACGACGAGCAACCCCAACTTGACGGGTGACAACGTAAATACCGAATGGAAGGATATTGTCGACGATTATCAGAAAGCGGTTGACAAAGCCGCTGAGGGTTTAAAGGCAGGCAGCAAAAACTATTTCTATCTTCCTTCGGTTGAAAGTCTTTTCAATACCGATGCAACCCCCTATGAGGATTTAAGTTTCTCTATTTACTACAATAACGGTTCACAGCAACAGTCTACGGGCAAAAGCGCGAACAGCCTTTCAATAAACCTTACCAAAGCAGGCAAGTACGTCTTCACGGTTTACGCAAGAGATGCGGCAAGCAATCCTATGTACTACTACAAGGATAATGGCGAGGACGGCAAAGCGGAAGCAACCGACTTGGAATCAAGCGATATTTGGAACATGTTCAAGCAGGATAAAGATTCCGACTTTGACGGTATGAGGAAGTATCTTCCCTGGTTCTCGTTCACGGTTGAAGAGTCTGAAATTTCCATCGAAGACCCTGACGAACAGTCCACCGCATACGTTGGAAGCAGCTTCACTGCCGACAGCTTTGAAATCAACGGCGTATCCGTAAAAACCGAGTACACCCTTTACGAGTTCCGCAACGACCTGTGGGCGAAAGACAACGGCGGCGTAGCTAAGACTTACGAAGAGTTCTCTAATGACGTTGAAAATCTGTTACTTACGCAAAGAAAGTACTTTGTCAAAATAAGACCTACCGGCGACCTCAAAGAAGGCACTGCGGATTACGATAATTTCCACGCATACGGCTGGAACGGAAGCTCGCTTACCTTCACACCGCAGACGGCAAACGCATTCTACGTAATAAAGTGCGATGCGTCAAGTTCCGAAACCGCTGAGCCCGTAACAAAGTGCATGACGATTGCGGCGGCGCCCAAGGTTGCACCCTTGAAGGGTGAAGATACCTGGGTACAGGATAACTTAACTTCTATTATACTTTTATGTATAGCGGGCGCGTCATTAATCGGCATCATACTTCTTCTTGTAATTAAACCCAAGAACAAGCAAGATATAGACGAAGTTATCGACACCCCCAAGAAGAAAAAGAAAAACTAAATAAAACTAATTAAGCCGAGGCGCAAAAAACGCGCCTCGGCTTTTTTTATGGTTTTATTATAACAATATTTAATCCTTTTTCGCGGGCGTAGTCAACGGTGAATTTAGTACCGCCGTCCCCGCCGTCAAAAAGCGCAATTAAAAGCGAAGAATTATCTATCATATATCTGTTTCTTTCAAGCATACACTCTGCGCCCGTGTAGTGCTTGCAAACATAGTGAACGCGGTCTAAACGTTTCAACAGGTTTCTGTACCTGATTTTGTATTCCTTCGACCATTTTCTGTCTTGATGTTTACAGGGAATAGCGCCTATCAAATATATATCGTATTTCTGTTTCAGCTCTAAAACCGTTTCCGCGCAAATCATATCAAAGCCCAACGCCATACCGCAAAAGAAAGTATTGTAGCCGTTCTGTACGGCTGTTTCTATTTCCGCTTTCAATGTCGCCTTCATAGTTTTGCACCGCTCGTCGTTTTCGTTAAAGCCCCAAGGCAATTTTTGTGGACGGTGCCCCGTAAAACAAGCCGTTTTTGCTTTTATTCTTTTTAGTATTCTTTGAAACATTTCGTCGGGACTAAATTTTAAGCGCACTTTATTGGCAGCTTCTTGTAAATACTTTTCAATATCATCCATAATATTTTTTTAATGCACATAATTAACTATAATTCAACATAATTGCCTGTGAGTCAATTATATTGCTTTAAAAGCAATTAGTCAAGATAATTATCGACATAAAATAATTATATGGAATTAAAGGATTTTGGGATTAATTTAGCAAAGTTAAGAATAAAAGCAAATTTGTCTGGTTATGAATTAAGTTTGATGATTGGCAAAAACACAACTTACATTCACAAAGTTGAAAATGGCAAAATTAATGTTAGTTTAAAAGTAATATTACAAATTTGCGAAGTACTGAATATCGAGCCTGTTGAACTTTTTAAACCCGTAAATGATAAATCTGAATAATAACCGCCGAGGCGCAAAAAACGCGCCTCGGTTTTTTTTGTAAAAACTTTTGTAAAACGCTTGACTTGCTTTGTGCTAGGTATTATTATTATGTTATTATCATATGAATACACATTCATATTAAATCATATAATAATATAGAGGAAATATATTATGGAAAACGAAAACAGAGAAGAAGAGTTGCACGGCGCGCGCGTTAAAACAGCGCTTTCGCAAATGCCGAGCGACGAAAAGATTGAGGAAATGGGCGCAAGGTTCAAGACCCTGTCCGAGCCTTCCCGCCTTAAAATTTTACTTGCGCTTGCCGCGGGTGAGTTGTGCGTAGAGCATATAACCGAGGCGGTGGGGGGGAATCAGAGCGCGGTTTCCCATCAGCTTAAAACTCTTAAAGACAATAAAATAGTTAAGTGCCGCAGAGAGGGTAAGAAAATTCTCTACTCGGTATCAGACGCGCACGTAATGATAATGATAGAGGTCGCAAAGGAGCATTTGAACTGCAATGAATAATTTTAAAATAGAGGGGCTTGACTGCGCCAACTGCGCACGCGAGCTTGAAGAAGAAATTTCAAAAATAGAGGGCGTAAAGGAAGCCTCGGTTGACTTTATGGCTCAAAAGGTTTACGTAGAGTGCGACGGCGCAACGCTTGAAAAGGTAAAGGACGTTTGCAACCACTTTGAAGAGGTGAAGGTAGTTGAAGAACCCCAAGCCCCCGCCGCGTCCGAAGTGGTGGCCGGTGAAAAGCTGAATATAACGGGGCTTTGCTGTGCCAACTGCGCTCGCGAGCTTGAAGAAGATTTAAACAAACTTGACGGCATTACGGCTGCGGTCGACTTCGTGAATATGCGCGTTATTCTAAACGCCGTATCGCCCGAAGCAAGGGAAAAGGCAATATATACGATAACCCACTTCGAGGACGTGAAAATAGTATCCGATAAGCCCGCCCGCAAAAGCGTTTTAAAGGAACACTTAAAGGATATTATTCTTATTTCGGTTGCCGTTGCGCTGTTTATCCCCGCGCTGGTTCTCGATTTGACGGGCACTGCAAAAAGCAGTTTAACGGTAGAAATCATAACCTACGTTTTATACGGACTTTCTTATTTGACGGTAGGGCACCCTGTGCTTTGGAACACCGTAAAGAACATCGCAAAGGGCAAAATCTTTGACGAAAACTTCTTAATGACGGTTGCGTCTATCGGCGCAATATTGCTCGGAATTTTCGCGGGTGACGGCTTTGTGGAAGGCGTTGCCGTAATGCTACTTTATCAGCTCGGCGAGCTTCTTCAAGGCATAGCGGTCGGCTCTTCACGCAATTCTATTTCAACTTTGATGGACCTTAAAAGCGACACTGCAACTTTAATAGTTGACGGCGTTCAGCGCGTAGTTCCCCCCGAAGAGTTGCACGTAGGCGATACCATACTTATAAAGGCGGGTGAAAAAGTTCCCGTAGACTGCCGCGTTACAAAGGGCGAAAGCGCTTTGGATATGAAAAGCCTCAACGGCGAACCTTTGCCCCGCGAAGTGAAGGCGGGGGAGGAAATCCTTTCGGGCAGTATCAATATTTCGGGCGTAATCGAAGCCGAAGTTTTAAGGGAATACAAAAACTCGGCTGTGGCTAAAATTTTAGAGCTTGTAGAAAACTCTACCGCAAAAAAATCCAAACCCGAAAAATTCATTACCAAATTTGCAAAGTACTACACGCCCATAGTGTGCTTAATCGCCGCTATCGTTGCGGGCATAGTGCCCACCATAATTTGCGCGGTGAACGCAAGTTTTGTATGGGATACCTACCGCGACTGGATATACAACGCGTTAAGTTTCCTTGTAATTTCCTGCCCCTGTGCGCTTGTCATCTCGGTTCCCCTTTCGTATTTCGGCGGTATAGGCAGATGCGCCAAATTCGGCGTGTTGGTGAAGGGCTCGACTTGTCTTGACCAGCTCGCGCTTTCAACGGTTGCCGCGTTCGATAAAACGGGCACGCTTACCGAAGGCGTTTTCGAAGTCGTAAACTTCACCGACGAAAAAACGCTGCAGCTTGCCGCAGCGGCGGAAAAATTTTCTTCCCACCCCGTAGCCGCCGCTTTCAAAAATATTTCAACTGATTTGGAAGTGCAAAGCGCGGAAGAGGTAGCGGGCAAGGGCGTCAAATGCCTTTTAAACGGCGAAACTCTTTTGGTCGGCAACGGTAAACTTCTTAACGAAAACGGCGTTGCCTTTGAAGAAAAGCAAAGCCTTTCAACGGTTATCTACGTAGCGCTTGCGGGCAAATTCGTGGGCTTTGCGGAAATCGACGACAAAGTAAAGGACGGCGCGGCAGAGGCTTTGGCAGAGCTTAAAAAATCGGGCGTAGTTCATCTTGAAATGCTCACGGGCGACAAGGCGGGGCGCGCCGCGGTTATCGCCAAAGCGCTTTCTTTGGACGGCTATAAAGCCGAACTTCTTCCCGATGAAAAACTTCAACGTGCAATAGAGCTTAAAGCAAACGGAAAGCTCATCTACGTGGGCGACGGCATAAACGACGCGCCAGTTATGACGGCGGCTGACTGCGCCGTGTCTATGGGCAAGGTTGGCTCGGACGCGGCTATCGAGGCAAGCGATATAGTTTTGGTATCCGACAATTTGCGCCTTCTTCCCAAGGGCAGAAGAATAGCCAAGGGCACCAGAAGGCTTGTTATTGAAAACATAGTCGGCTCGCTTATAGTCAAGGTTGCGATAATGGCTTTAAGCGTGGCGCTTCCCGCGTTCCCCCTGATTGCGGCAATCGCGGCCGACGTGGGTGTTATGCTAATTGCCGTACTGAATGCTTTAAGAACAAATTTAATAAAATAGTACCGCAAAATTTGCCTGTTCTACTTAAATTCGACTACATTCTATTGATAAAACTTCTTAAAAAATATAAAATTAAGTCGTAAAGGAGAACGGATATGAATTGTTTCGGCGATTTTTTATATGAGTTGCGCAAGGAAAAGGGCATGACGCAGGCAGAGCTTGCCGAAGTCTTGGGCGTAACCAACAAGGCGGTTTCAAAGTGGGAAACGGGAGAGGCCATGCCCGAAACTGCACAGTTACTTCCCATATCCCGCATATTCGGAGTAACCGTTGACGAGCTTTTGGCGGGCAAACGCGCCGACAAGACTTCGGACGGCGGCATCCCCGAAAAGAACGAAGAGCCCGACGCGGACGATATAAAAAACCATATATTTACGCGCGGGAAGGATGAAGAACCCAAAACCCTTTCCGAAAAAATTTGCGGATGTATATGCGGCGGGCTGATGATGGCGGGCATAATGACTTATTTGCTGTTGGGCACGCTTGCGGGGCTGTGGAGCCCGTACTGGGTAATAATTCCCGTATGCGCGCTGACCTGCGGTATAATCGGCTGTATCGCTGATATGTGCAATCCCGCAAAACGCGCAAAAAAATTAAGCCGCGGTGAAAACCCTTACACGGGCGGGGCGTGCGGAATAATAATGCTTACCTGCATAATTACCTATTTGCTCGTTTCCGTGTTCACGTGGATGTGGCACCCGCTGTGGGTTATCGTCGTGGGCGGCGCATTGGCTTGCACCGTCGTGGGCGGACTAGGTGATATTTTTACGCACAAGAAAAAATAATGTATAAGCCGCCGCTTGATATAGCGGCGGCTTTGTGCTATAATCGTTAATATGTTAGAAAAGTATATCAACGCCGCAAGGCGCGCGCAAAAGGCTGATTTGGTTTTAAAAAATGGGGCTTATGTTGACGTTTTCACGGGCAAAATAAGAAATGGCGATATTGCCATCGTCGGCGAGAAAATCGTCGGTATAGGCGAATACGACGGCAAAGAAGAAATAGACTGCACGGGGTTGACCGTTCTTCCTTCGTACATTGACGGACACGTTCATATTGAAAGCTCGCAACTTTCCCCCGAAGAGTTCGCATCTTTAATAGTTCCGCGCGGCACAACCACGATTATCGCCGACCCGCACGAGATAACCAACGTATGCGGAATAGCGGGTTGTGAGTATATTTCAAAGGCTTCGAAAAACGTTCCTTTGGAAGTAAAACTGCAACTTCCGTCCTGCGTGCCCGCAACGCCGTTTGAAACGAGCGGCGCTGTGCTTGACGGTAAGGTTGTTGAAACCCAAATAAAGAACGATTCGTTCTTCGGCTTGGGCGAGTTTATGAATTACCCCGGCGTTGTAAATGCTGACCCCGACGTAATCCGCAAGTTGGAAGGGGCGCACGCGGCAGGTAAAATTGTCGACGGACACGCGCCCGACGTTCTCGGATACGACCTCAACGCATACCTTTCCTGTGGCATAGCCACAGACCACGAATGCGGCACGGGCGAAGAGATAGAAGAAAAAATTTCAAAGGGTATGTATATTCATATCCGCCACGGCTCTTCAACGCAAAACCTCGGCAACGCAAAATTTATTAACAAAGAAAATATGCGCCGTTTTATTCTTTGCACGGACGACAGGCACGCCGCCGACCTCAAAGAGAATGGGCACATTGACGACGCTTTAAGAAAGATGGTCGCAGACGGACTTGACCCTGTAACGGCGGTAACTTGCGCCACCTTGAACTGTGCAGAGTGTTACGGCTTGAAGTGGAGGGGTGCTATCGCGCCGTTCTATCTTGCCGACCTCGTAGTTGTGGACGACCTTAAAAACTTTAACGCAAAGTTCGTTTTTAAATGCGGCAAGCTAGTCGCAAAGGACGGAAAGGCCCTGTTCGATACTTCCAAAAGATACTTGCCCCAAAGCGTATTGAATACCGTTCATTTAAAGGAACTTAAAGCGGATGACTTCAAGTTAACCCTAAAAGGCAAAAAGGCCAAGGCAATGACGATAGTGCCCGGCGGCGTTATTACGGGCTGTGAAACTGTGGAAGTGGAAAGCAAGAACGGCGACGTACAGGTTGCCGGCACGGACCTTTTGAAAATGGCGGTTGTTGAGCGCCACAAAATGACGGGCAATATCGGCAAAGGGATTATGAAGGGCTACGGCTTCAAGGGCGGCGCTATGGGTATAACTATTGCGCACGACTCGCACAATATAATTCTTATCGGCGACGATAACGAAAGTTTAGCAAAAGCCGCCAACCGTTTAAAAGAGATAGGCGGCGGAATGGTTATCGTAGACAAAGAGATGGGAGAAGTTCATTCTTTAACCCTCGATATAGCGGGGCTTATGTCTTCGCGCGACGCCGAAAGTTTGCAACGCGACAGCCGCGCTTTAATAGAGCGCGCCCACGCGATGGGTGTAAAACGGGAATACGAGGCGTTTATGTCGCTTGCGTTTACCTCGCTTGCCGTTATCCCCAAATTAAAGCTGCTTGATACGGGGCTTTTCGACGTGGAAAAATTCGGGTTCACGGATATTAATGTTTAAATTAAAAGCCCGACGGCGCGCGCCGTCGGGCTTAGCGTTTTATAACTTTATTATTTGTTTATAAACAATAAGGGTAGTTTTTTGATTTACTTATTTTCTAAAATATAGTAAAATGAAAAAAGATATTAATTTTTTAAGGTAATTATATGGGACTTATCAAATTCATTCTCGGCGCGGACAGCCGCAGCGCGTTAAAAAAACTTAACAGACTTGCGAACAAGGTTGAGGCGCTGGATTCAAAATACGCCGCTATGGACGACAAGGAACTTAAAAACCAGACTCAGGTTTTAAAGGACAGGCTCGCAAAGGGAGAAACGCTTGACGATATTATGTTCGACGCGTTTGCCGCATTCCGCGAGGCAAGCTGGCGAGTACTCAAAATGAAGCACTTCCACGTTCAGATAGTGGGCGGTATCTGTTTGCATCAGGGACGTATCGCCGAAATGAAAACGGGCGAAGGTAAAACCCTTGTTTCAACCCTTCCCGCATACCTCAACGCTTTGACGGGCAAGGGCGTTCACATCGTTACCGTCAACGACTACCTTGCAAAGCGTGACGCCGAGTGGATGGGTAAAGTTCATAAATTTATGGGCTTGACCGTAGGCGTAGTAGTTCCCGGTATGGACGACGCCGAAAAGCAAAAGGCTTATCAATGCGACGTTATCTACGCAACCAACAACGAGCTTGGCTTCGACTACCTTCGCGACAACTTGAAAACTTCAATCCCCGCTATGGTTCAGCGCGAGCTTAACTATTGCATTATCGACGAAGTCGACTCAATCCTCATCGACGAAGCGCGTACCCCCCTAATCATCTCGGGCAGGGGCGGCGAAAGCTCGAAGCTGTACGAGGAAGTGGACAGGTTTGTAAGAACTTTGCACGGCGGCTTCGACGACGACAAGAAAGAGGCGGAAAAGAAAGCGCCTTCGAGAAAGAAGAAAGAGCTTTCCGAAGAGGACAAGGCGGCGCAGGAAGAGCTTCAACGCGTTCTCGAAGAAATGGAAAACTGGGACTATATCATCGACAGAAAGGATAAGTCCGTAACCATAACCGAAAAGGGTGCCGAAAAGGCGGAACGCTTCTTCGGCATAAAGAACTTGGGCGACATCGAAAACGCCGATTTAAACCACCACATTCAGCAGGGCTTAAAGGCGCACGAGCTGTTCCATAACGGTGAAGAATACATCGTTTCACCCGACGGCGAAATTCTTATCGTCGACGAATTCACGGGCCGTGTATTGAACGGCAGAAGATATTCCGACGGACTTCACCAGGCAATCGAAGCGAAGGAAAAGGTTAGGGTCAAGGAAGAGAACAAGACCCACGCAACCGTAACCTTCCAGAACTATTTCCGTCTTTACAACAAACTTGCGGGCATGACGGGTACCGCTATGACCGAAGAGGACGAGTTCAGAACCATTTACTCTTTGGACGTTGTGCCCATTCCCACCAACCGCCCCGTGCAGAGAATTGACCTTGCCGATATGATTTATTCCACGGTAGAGGGCAAGAAGAGGGCGATAGTAAACGAAGTAACCGAGCGCCACGAAAAGGGTCAGCCCGTGCTTATAGGTACCGTAACGGTTGAAAAATCCGAAGAAATTTCAAGACTTCTTCGCCGCAACGGAATTAAACACAACATCTTAAACGCGAAGAACCACGAGCGCGAGGCGGAGATAGTAGCGCAGGCAGGCAGACTTAACGCCGTAACCATCGCAACCAACATGGCGGGCCGTGGTACGGATATTTTGCTTGGCGGCAACCCCGAGTACCTTGCCAAAAAGCGCATGCGCGAGGAAGGCTACGACCACGATATGATAGAGGTTGCAATTTCCTACGCGGACAGAGAATTCACCGAAGAAGAGCAGACTGCGCGCAAACGCTACGCAGAGCTTTACGAAAATTACAAAAAGGAAACGGACGCGGAAAAGCAGGAAGTTATCGCCGCGGGCGGCTTGTGCATTTTGGGTACAGAGCGCCACGAATCCCGCCGTATAGACAACCAGCTTCGCGGACGTGCAGGACGTCAGGGCGACCCCGGCGCTTCGGTATTCTTCATATCGCTTGAAGACGACCTTGCAAAGAGGTTCGGCGGCGAGAAGATGAAACAGCTTTACAACGTCTTTAAAATTGACGAAGACCAGTGCTTGCAGTCCAAGATGCTTTCGCGCAGTGTAGAGAACGCACAGCGCGCAATCGAGGGCAGAAACTTCGGTATAAGAAAGCACACCCTGCAATACGACGAGGTTATGAACGAACAGCGTAAAACCATTTACGGCGAAAGGCTGAACGTTCTTAAAGGCTCGGACGTGCATGAGCAGATGTTAAAGTATATCCCCGACTACGTTGCAAAGATAGTGGGCGAGGCGGTGAACACCGACGAGATGCCCGAAAAGTGGGACGAGGTTGCTTTAAACGAAGCGTTGCAACAAAAGGTTTACCCAGACGAATGCACTTACGAGATTACGCGTGAAAATCTTGAAAAGTGGGATTACGAGCGCGCTATAAAGAAGATTTCAAAAGAAGTTATCAAGGCTTACGAGCAGAAGATAGAAAACATTTCCGAAATGACGGAAGGTCAAGTGGACTATCACCAGGTTGAGCGCAACGAACTTTTAAGAAGCGTTGACAAGAACTGGATTGACCACATCGACGCAATGGACCAGCTTAGAAAGGGCATAGGCCTCCGCGGTTACGCACAGCAAGACCCCGTCATTGCCTACAAGCAGGAAGGCTACGAAATGTTTGAAGAAATGATAGAACGCGTTCAGACGACTACCATTTCCAGACTTTTAAAAGGACGCATCGTGCGCGTACAGAACGGACAGGCCGTTCCTATGTCACCCCGCGGCATATCGCCTATGAACCCTGCAATCGCGGCAAGGGCAAGGCAGATGTTGGAAGAACAGGTTAAGGCTAAGGAAGAAGCCGAAAAGGCAAACGGCGCGCCCGCAAACGGACTTACACCCCCTGCGGCGGTGACCCCTGCAGCGAACACAAGCGGACCCGTTATAGGCGACGCACCCGAGCCCCCCAAGGACTTGATGGCTAACATCGACGGTAAGAAACAGCCCAAGGTTGCATCGGCGAACAGCAAAGTCGGCAGGAACGACCCCTGCCCCTGCGGAAGCGGAAAGAAATATAAAGACTGCTGCTATTGGAAAGACAATAAGTAATTAAACGGAACGTTTATGTTTAAAGCGGATGACTATCGTTTAAAAATTAAATCTCTTGCCGAAACTTTGGCGGAGGCAAAGTACGCGCTTGATATCGATAATTTGGGCGCGCGCCTTTCTGAGCTTAAAGAAGAGCAGGAAAAGCCAGAAGTTTGGCAGGACCTCGAAAAGTCCAAAAAAATCGGCCGCGAAATTTCCTCGGTTGAAGGCAAAATGACTTCTTACAGAGAAGGAGAAAACGCGCTTGCCGACGCCTCGGCTTTTATCGATTTAATCGAAGAGGCGGACGACGAAAGTCTTATTCCAGAGCTGGAAGGAATGATTTCCGCCGCCGAAGAGGACATTGAAAATATGCGCATCCGCGCGCTTCTCCGCGGCAAGTACGATAGTAACAACGCTATACTGAATTTACATTCGGGCGCTGGCGGTACGGAAGCCTGCGACTGGACGCAGATGCTTTACAGAATGTATTGCCGCTACTGTGAAAAGCAGGGCTTTAAAGTGACCGAACTCGACTTCGAGGACGGCGACGAAGCGGGCTTGAAATCCGTTTCCTTTAAAGTCGACGGAGAGAACGCCTACGGCTTTTTAAAGGCGGAAAAGGGCGTTCACCGTTTAGTCAGAATTTCCCCCTTCGATTCAAACAAGCGCAGGCATACCTCGTTTGCATCTTTGGAAGTTATGCCCGAAGTCGACGACGACAACTCGGTTGAAATCCGCGACGAGGATATAAGAATCGACGTTTACCGCTCGTCGGGCGCAGGCGGACAGAAGGTCAACAAAACCGAAACCGCAATAAGAATTACCCACTTTCCCACGGGCATAGTGGTAACCTGCCAGAACGAAAGAAGCCAGCTTCAAAACAAGGCAATGGCTTTCGAGTATCTTCGCGCAAAGTTAGTTGAAAGGCAGATTGCCGAGCGTGAAGCGGCAGACGCCGAGATAAAGGGCGAGATAAAAAAGATAGAGTGGGGCAGTCAAATCCGCTCATACGTTTTCTGTCCGTACACCTTGGTTAAAGACCACCGCACCGGCTATGAAAACACCAACGTGCAGGCGGTTATGGACGGAGATATACAAGGCTTTATTATTGACTATCTCAAAAAAACTGTATAATATTTTTACTTACGCGCGCACGGTGTGCGCGCGTTCATTAATAATTTATGTACGATATATCTA
>JAIDQV010000016.1 GCA_029062045.1 Clostridia bacterium | reverse complement strand
TTTATAAGCACCATACCATTATATTTCAAAACAAAAAATATGGCAAATAATTAAGGCACGGCGGGCAAAAGTCCGCCGTGCCTTTTACTTTTTTACTTTATTTAATAAGCGATTTGCCTGTCATCTCTTTGGGAACAGGTAACCCCATAACCGTTAAAAGGGTGGGCGCAAGGTCGGCAAGTACGCCGTCGGTGCGAAGAGTTGCATTCTTGTATTCGTTGCTAACCAATACCACTGGCACGGGGTTGGTGGTGTGCGCCGTGAAAGGTGCGCCGTCTTCGGTCAAAAGTTTGTCGGCGTTGCCGTGGTCGGCGGTAAGTAAAGCACTGCCGCCCATTTCAAGAATTTTATCGGTAACCTTTTTCACGCACTCGTCAACCGTTCCAACAGCCTTTGCCGCCGCCGAAATAACGCCCGTGTGCCCGACCATATCGCAGTTTGCAAAGTTCAAAATCATTACGTCAAACTTGCCGCTGTCAAGCTCTTCCAAAACTTTGTCGCATACAAGGTAAGCGCTCATTTCGGGTTGCAAATCGTAAGTTGCAACTTTGGGTGAAGGGATAAGGTCGCGCTGTTCGCCTTCGTTGGGCGCTTCCACGCCGCCGTTGAAGAAGAATGTTACGTGCGCATATTTTTCGGTTTCGGCAATTCTGAGTTGCTTCTTGCCGAGTTTAGCAAGATACTCGCCCAACGTGTTGTCTAAACTCGTCTTGGGGAAGGCAATTTCAAGTCCCTTGAACTCGCTGTCGTAAACGGTAAAGCAAACGTAGGTGGGGTCAAGGTATCCCGTCTTTCTTTCGAAAGCCGTGCCTTTGGGCACTATAAATTCTTTTTGAGAAATTGCGCGGGTAATTTCCCTTGCGCGGTCGGGGCGGAAGTTAAAGCAAATTACACTGTCGCCCTTTTCAATAAGTCCTACGGGTTTGCCGTTTTCGTAGATTTTCGTGGGTTTTATGAATTCGTCGGTCACGCCTTGACTATAGCTTTCTTCAACAGCCGCCGCAGGGTCGCTAGCTTGAATACCTGTTCCAATGGTAAGCATATCGTAAGCAAGCTCAACTCTGTCCCAGTTGTTGTCACGGTCCATAGCGTAATATCTTCCGCAAACGTCGGCAATTTTGCCAACGCCGATGTTATTTATTTCAGCTTGCAAACCGCGGATAAAGTTCACGCCCGAAGTGGGGGAAACGTCCCTGCCGTCCATAAAGCAGTGAACGTAAACATCTTTAAGCCCGCGCATTTTTGCCATTTTCAAAAGCGCGTAAATATGCGTTACGTGACTGTGAACGCCGCCGTCGGACAAAAGTCCGTAGAGGTGGAGCTTCCTGCCGCCGTTTTTCGCATTATCCATTGCCTTGACAAGGGCGGGGTTTTGGAAGAAATCGCCGTCTTGTATCGCCTTGGTTATCTTGGTCAAATCCTGGTAGACAATTCTTCCCGCACCCATATTCAGGTGTCCTACTTCGCTGTTGCCCATCTGTCCGTCGGGAAGTCCAACGCACATACCGCTTGCGCCGAGCGTTGCGGAAGGATAGTCTTTAATAAGTTGATTTACGTTCTTGCTACCGTTTATGGAAATGGCGTTGCCTTCGCCCGCAGGTGCAATCCCGTAGCCGTCCATAATAATTATCGCATAAGGAATTTTTTTCATTTATTTCACCTTATTTATCGTAGTTTACTATCGTTGCAAAATCAATCTTTAACGAAGCGCCGCCAATAAGCCCGCCGTCAATGTCGGGTTGAGACATAATCCCCTTGCAGTTTTTCGCGTTCATGCTTCCGCCGTACTGTATTCTGACTTTGTTTGCTTCTTTTGCACCGAAGAGCTTGCCAAGTTTCTTTCGTATAAACTTAATGGTCTCCTGCGCCTGTTCGTCGGTTGCGGTTTTGCCTGTGCCGATAGCCCAAACAGGTTCGTAAGCAATAACTACTTTGGTTATATCTTCGATGCCGTTAAGTCCGTCGGTAAGCTGGCGGGTAAGTACTTTTTCTGTTTCGTCGTTTTCACGCTCTTCAAGAGTTTCGCCCACGCAGATAATGGGGGTGATGTCGTTTGCAAGTGCCGCCAATGCACGTTTATTTACGCCCTCATCCGTTTCGCCGAAGTATTGTCTTCTTTCGCTGTGCCCGATAATTGCGTATTTAACGCCGTATTCTTTAAGTTGCTCGCACGAAATTTCACCAGTGTAAGCGCCCGAAGCCGCCCAATGCACGTTTTGCGCGCCAAGTTTAATTTTAGAACCTTTAACGGCTTTTGCCATAGCCGGAATCAAAATGGCGGGAACGCACAGCGCAACTTCGCACTTAGCGCCCTTGACAAGGGGCTTAAGTTCAGCTATTAACTGTTTTCCGCTTTCGGCGGTCATATTCATTTTCCAGTTGCCTGCAATAAAAGGTTTTCTTGCCATAATTTCTCCTTAAATTTTCAATAGACCCCAATATATCCCCCAAATAACGGGGGATATACGGTAAATTTTCGTATTTAGTTCTTTTCGTTGAGGCAAGCGATGCCGGGAAGAACTTTGCCTTCAAAAAGTTCAAGTGAAGCGCCGCCGCCCGTGGAAATATGGGTCATCTTGTCAGCGTAGCCAAGCTGCTGAACTGCCGCCGCGCTGTCGCCGCCGCCGATAATTGTGGTGCACTTGCCGTAAACTTTTGCCAACGCTTCCGCAACGGCAATCGTACCCTGTGCAAGAGTGGGGTTCTCAAATACGCCCATAGGTCCGTTCCATATAACTGACTTTGCCTTTTTGATTTTCTTAGCGTAAAGTTTTCTAGTCTTTTTGCCGATGTCCATACCCATCTTATCAGCGGGTATTTTATTTGAAGGAACAATCTTGGTCTCGATTGCCTCGTCAATGGGTTCAGGGAAGTGGTCGGTAGTAACCGTATCGATGGGAAGAAGAATTTCCTTGCCTGCTTTTGCAGCCTTTTCAAGCATTTCTTTGCAGTAATCGATTTTCTCTTCGTCAAGAAGTGAGGTGCCCACCTCGTAGCCCTTAGCCTTCAAGAAGGTGTAAGCCATGCCGCCGCCGATAATAAGCGTATCGCATTTTTCCAAAAGGTTATTAATAACGTTCAGCTTATCCGCGACTTTCGCACCGCCCAAAATCGCAACGAAGGGACGCTGGGGGTTTTCAAGCGTGTCAGCCATAACTTCAAGTTCTTTTTCGATGAGGAAGCCGCAAACAGCGGTTTTAACTATGCCGTATTCAACGATAGCGGCAGTGGAGGCGTGCGAACGGTGCGCCGTGCCGAATGCGTCGTTTACGTAAATATCTGCGTTGTAAGCAAGCTCTTTGCAGAAGCCTTCGTCCTTTTTCTCTTCTTCCCAATGGAAACGGAGGTTTTCCAAAAGCACTGCTTCGCCTTCTTTTAACGCGTCGCGCTTAGCCTTGGCGTCTTTGCCGATAACGTCGGTTGCAAATACAACCTTTCCGTCCAAAAGTTCGTTAAGCCTTTTGGCAACGGGTGCAAGAGTGAGCTTTTTAGGCTCGTCTTTTTTTGCTTTTTCAATAAGCGCCTCTTTAGTGGTTTCACCTGCGTCAACTTTCTTTAAATCTTTTTTGTTAAGTTTAACTTCCGCCGAGAAAATGGAGTGGGGTTTGCCCATATGCGAACAAAGGGTAACCTTTGCGCCTGCGTCAAGCAGATATTTAATGGTGGGAAGCGCACCTTGAATTCTGTTCTCGTCAGTGATAACGCCGTCTTTCATAGGTACGTTGAAATCGCAGCGAACCAACACGTTCTTGCCTTTGAGGTCCTTTAAATCCTTAACGGACATTTTGTTCATAAATAAAAAATCTCCTTACAAATTTCATTCACAAATTATTATAGTAATTTTTTTATCGATTGTCAATAAATTGAAAGGAAAGCGCTTAACTTTTTTAAAGTTAAAAAGTCTTGAATAAATCAGCAGTTTGTGTTATAATTATTTGCGTTAATTTATGAAAGGTGAAAAAATGAAAATTTGCGTTGCCGGGCTGGGTATAATAGGCGGCTCTATTTGTATGGCTTTAAAACGGGCGGGATACGCTGTTGACGGATACGATAAATTTCAATTGCCCCCCGAATATGCTTTAAATAACGGCATTATCGACGGTGTTGCAAGCAGTTTTAATAATTACGACGTCGTGTTCGTTGCTATGCCTTTTGAGGCAACTGTGGACTTTATTTTGAATAACAGCTTTAAAACCGGCGCAATAGTTTCGGATATTTGCGGTGTCAAAAAACCGATTGAGGCGGCAATATGCCGCATTTACCGCAATTTTCGCTATGTGGGTTGCCATCCTATGGCGGGTAAGGAAGTCAGCGGAATACAGAACGCCTGCGCAGACCTTTTCGACGGAAGAAGTATGGTTATTACAAGCAACAAGGATACCGATCCCGAGGCGCTCAAAACAGTTGAAAAGCTGACTTATGATATGGGCTTCGGCTATATCGTCAAATGTTCGGCCGAAATTCACGATAGAAAAATTGCCTATACTTCTCAGCTCGCCCACGTCGTGTCAAACGCTTACGTAAAAGATATTGACTTGGACGACTGCTTGGGTTTTACAGGCGGAAGTTTTCAGGACATGACAAGGATTGCCGGTGTAGACGAAGAAGTTTGGGCTTCATTGTATCTTGCAAATGCTGAAAATTTAACGGAAAAAATCTCTTCGTTAATATCTTCTCTTACGGAAATAAAGGACGCAATTGAAGGTAAAGATGAGGAAGAACTTAAAAAAGTTCTTGCCTGCGGGCGCACGCTTTTCGACGGCAGTAAAAAAATTAATACAAATAAAGATATTTTTGTACAAAAATTGAGGTAATTTTTACATTTTTGTGTTATAATCAAAAAAGGTGAATTTAATTGAAGTGTAAAGTTATTTTAAATAACGGCAAGCCGGACGGATATTTTACTGCAAAAGGTGAACTCAATTTCGGCGAATTAGGCTTTGGGCTTTTTTATGATTTGGATGGCGATAAATGCTTTTTAAGTTATAAAAATGGCGAACTCGTTCAGGAACGCCGCGGCTCCGTACCTATGCTTATGCGCTTTAAAGCCGGGCAAGAAACTTCTTGTATTCTCGGCATGGGCGTATCTTCCGGCAGTTTTCCTGTCTTCACCAACAAAATAGAAATAAAAAACGATGAAAAGTCGGTTGAAATTAAACTCAACTACACTTGCGGCGGCGAAAATATCAATTTGCAAATTACCGCAAAAGCGTAAGGAGATAAAATGATTATAGAATACCTT
>JAIDQV010000159.1 GCA_029062045.1 Clostridia bacterium | reverse complement strand
ATAATAAGCGTTCCGCTTAACCAAGTATCTTAATTGCGTTAGCGTAACGCAAACAAATCTCACATCAAACTTAAAAGCCCGCGCGACACAAGTCGCGCGGGCTTCTTTTTATAAACGCATATAAACATTATAAGCTCTTCTTCAAAATATCTACTATCTCTTCGCGGGTTAAAACTTTGTAGCCGCCTTCCATTACGAGGGTTGCGTCGGCAATGCCTTCAATCATTTCGGGAGCCACGCCGAGGTCGGTTAAATTCATAACCAAGCCTATGCTCTTCATCCACTCTTCCATTTTCTTTAAGCCGGCTTTTGCAACTTCCTCGTCGGACTTGCCCGCAGGGTTCACGCCCCAAACGTTTTCGGCAAACCTTTTAAAGCGGTGCAAGCCGTATTTAAGAATATGGTTATAGTATGCCATAGAAACTGCGGAAAGCGTCATTCCGTGCGTTGCGTCGGTGTACGCGCCCACGGCTTGACCCAACATATGCACTTCCCAGTCGGTGGATTTACCCTTTGCGATAAGCGTGTTCAGCGCCCAGGTTGCCGTCCACATTATATTAGAACGCGCTTCATAATCCGTCGGGTTTTTAACCGCAATATTCGCGCTGTTTATAAGCGAGCGCATAAGCCCTTCCGCAATATAGTCGGAAGTGTTGTCGTCCTCGCCCGAAAGGTATTGCTCTAAGATGTGGCACATAATGTCGTACACGCCCGCCACCATTTGGTATTTAGGCAAAGTGTAAGTAAATTCGGGGTTTAAAACAGAGAATTTAGGGAAAACGTTTTCGCCGAAAACGTGCCCTATTTTAAGCATCTTTTCGCGGTTGGTTATAACGGCACCGCCGTTCATTTCGCTTCCCGTTCCCACCATCGTAAGAACGCACCCCACGGGCACTACCTTGCAAGTTGCGTCCTCGAACCTGTTGTAGTACTTATCCCACGGGTCGTCTTTAATGTTAACCGAAACGGACACCGCCTTTGCATAGTCGCAAACCGAGCCGCCGCCCACGGCAAGAATTAAATGGGCTTTTGCCTTTCTTGCACGGGCAACGCCTTCCAAAAGTTTTTCGTAAGTGGGGTTGGGCATAACGCCCGCGTCCTCGTAAACCTTTTTGCCGCACTCGGCTAAAATTGAAATGACTTTATCGTAAATGCCGTTCTTCTTTATCGAGCCGCCGCCGTAAACAAACAATACGTTTTTACCGTAATTTTTAAGCTCTTTTTTAAGTCCTTCTAACGCGTCTTTACCGAAGTAAAGTTTTGTCGGATTGCAGTAAGTAAAATTACCTAACATATTACACCTCTTTTAATTTACATTAACGGCGAAAACAGTTTTAACAGCCCCGCCAAAATAACGTCGTACCAATGCTGTTTGGTATTGGAAGTTTGCCCGCCGCGCGCAAATACTTCTTCAAAATCCTTTTCAACGGCTTCCATTGCCGTCTTATCGTCAAAGTAAACGCCGTTATCGAATTCCTGATAGAACGAGCGCATATCGAGGTTCGCCGAACCGATTACCGCGCAGTGTTCGGTCATCATAATCTTGCTGTGAACGAACTCACCGCTCGAATAATACACCTTAACGCCGCTTTTTATAAGTTTTATCGCGTTGGATTTGGTTACGCGGTACAAATATCTGTAATCGGGAATACCCGGCAAGATAAGTCTTACGTCCACGCCCTCTTTCGCCTTATTTTGCAACGCCTTCATAAACACGCTGTCGGGCACGAGATAGGGCGACATCATATAAAGTTTTTCGTGCGCCTTTTCTATAATGCGCATATACAGGTTGCGGCAAATGGGCTCTTTAAGTTCGGGCCCGCCCGCAAACGGAACAACGATTGACTTGTTTAACGCCCTGTCAAAGTTGTCTATGTATTTGGTATAGTCCAGCTTTTCAAACGAGATTAATTCCCACTGACGCATAAACGCCAGGGAAAGCCCGTCCACCGCCGCTCCGTCAAGGCGCAAACCGCAGTCCTTCCAAATGCCTTCCATCTTGCGCTGGTTGGCGCAGTCGTCAATCAAATTGAAGCCGCCGACGTATCCCGTCTTGCCGTCCACAAC
>JAIDQV010000158.1 GCA_029062045.1 Clostridia bacterium | reverse complement strand
GCGCTGATGTAGTCAACCAATCTCTTTGCTTCGTCTTCGGTATAGCCGTTTATTTTGTTCATAATACATTCTCCTTTCGGAATGTATATTGACATAAAATTAAAATTCAATACATTAAATAATATTACTATGCGAATTTATTTTTTGTCGTACAAGCCTGCGATATTGAAGCTGAACGGACTTTTCGTGGGCGGGCTGGATTTGTTTGAACGGCATATCGAAATGGACCTTGCGGACAGCGTGCTTGCGGAAATCGTTCCCGGTGAAAATTTGCAGCCCGTAAACTTTTTTATAAACGAAAAGCTGCTTTTTAACCCGCCGCCTTTTATGGATATTTATTTAATGGACGGCGAGGCGCTTATCTACATCCGCGAATACGGCAACAAAAATATTGCGCTTAGCGTTATCAGCCAAACGCGCTTTTGCGGAAATCTTATAACGGTGTTTGCGCAAGGGGGCGTGTTTGTTTCAATCGAGGGGGAAGATTATTCTCTTATCCCCCTGCCCCCGCGCTTTTTAAACGCGCGGTTTGAAGAACAAATTCTTGCGGGCAGGCCCGTGCTTGCAGTTTGGGGCGGAAACGCGCTTATGATAATTTCGGACAGGGGCAAGCGGATTTTTATGAACGAGGTTGAAAAAGCCGAGTTCGGGGACAGGCTCGAAGTTTGCGCCGCGTTTGAAACCTGTACGGCGGCAAAGGCGCACTGCGCGTACAGCTACGACGGAGAAAAATTAGAACTTGTTTCAAGCAAGACGGTTGAAACCTGCCCGCCCGAAAAAAACATTTTGCACTTCGCCTTTTTTGAAAGCGTTTTAACCTGCGGGGACTACGCCAATTACCTTGACAACGATTTGAAAGGCAAGGCGGGCACACTTAAAAATTATTTGGGCGAGTTCGTAAGCGTTACCGTCCCCACCGAAAAGTTTTACGCCGAACACGGCGATATACGCGCGGCGGGGCTTGTGTACCCCAAGGCGGCGAACCTTTTCGAGGTGAAGTATTTCGCCGTGGATTTAAACGGCGACAAAATTAGTAATGTTTATCCTGTAGAGTAAAAAGATGCCCGCACTGTTGTGCGGGCATCTTCTTATATTAGTCTACTTTGTTGCACTTTGAGGGTTTAACTCTGTCGTACTCGACGTTGAGTTTATCGCCTATCTGCAAGGGGAAGCCCCTGTATGCGCCGTCGTACGCTTCGATATCAGCGGCAATCGCTACGCCCCAACCGAGCTTGTTGCAAACTTTAAGCGTAAGGGGTTTGGATACGCCGTCAACTCTTATGCTGACTTTATAATTCAATGTATATTTAGTCATAAACAAAATACTTGTTTTAGAAGTGCTTGAAAGTTTAACTCCCTCTACGTAGCCTTCTGCCGTAACCTTGTTTTCAGGTTTGATTTTTACCGTCTTGTAAATAAATCCTGTTTTTGCCATTTTAACACCTCCATGTTATGACAAAATTATAAAGCTATTTACCGTTTATGTCAAGAATTCAAACGCAATTAAGATACTTGATTAAACGGAACGCTTAGCACCCGCGGGAGCCGCCGCCACCGCCGCCTCCGCCGGACGAGCCGCCGTGTCCGCCACCGCCGCCTCCGCCGGACGAGCGGGACCCGCCCGAACTTACGCTGTGCGAAAGGCTTGAACATATCGAGCTGAGGCTTACGCCCTGCGCCATATATTCGGGCACGCGGATATTAAGCGGAGCAAAACGTTTTTGCACCTTGTCGCTTATGCCCATTATGTAGCAGTAAGGAAGAATTTCCGAAAAGTAGAACGGGTCTTCGTCGAAAAGAACCTGTATCCTGGGCAGTTCGGCTTTAAGCAAAAAGTTTTTGAAGCCGAGCATCTTGCCGTAGTCCGACAAAACGGACGGCATTCTTTTATCGGGCATAAACCATCTTAAAACCAACGAGCCCAAAGCCCACATCACGGGGGCAATATATATCAGCCCGCAATAGTCGTATGCGGTAAGCCCGAACAGAGCATATAAAATTCCGTAGGGCATTGCATAGAAGGCTATCGGGAAAATGACGGGTATAACCATCTTCATACTGTCCACGTCAAGCACGGGGATATTGCCGACAATCATAAATATTAGGAAGAACAGCGGGAAGAACTGAGAGTTCAGCAAACAGTAATATCCTACCATCATCACGGTGGGTATAAGGCTTATAAACAGCACCGCCGTTCTCTGCTTTCTGTAGCTTTTAACAGCAACGTCGGGTTCTTTGTCCCCTTCCTGCACTAAACTTTCCGAAAGTTTGTAAAGCTCGCGTTCCTGGTCGTAACGCGCATACCTTTTGAAAAACGATGTTGAGAACGTGAAATCGTCCCCGCCGACACCCGAAAACAGATAGTTGAAGTATATCTCTTCCCCGACGGTATCGAAGCATTCGTTTGCGGGCTTTGTCAGCCTTTTGGAAATTTCCGTTCCCAAATTAAACTTAATACTCGGGTCGACGTTGGCTTTTAAAATACAGTCGGACGAGCCGTCCGCCTCTATCGAAAGTATGCCCATTCCCGCCCACTTCAATATCAGCGCGACAACGTGCTTATGATTTGCTCCCAGCTTCCAAATCGAGGCGAACCTCATAACGGACATTCCTTCGGGCGGGTAGAACTCTACCGTTGCAACCGGCTTTTTGCGTATTACGCTCTTTACGAAAATTACGGCTACGATAGCGATTGCCGCAAACGCTACCACGGCAAAAATAACGTAATACCAGTAGAAGGTTTTATGCGCGGTAAAGTATCCGTCGGGCAAAATTACCTGCACGGTATAGCCCTTGTTTGCAACCCCCGGTTTTGCGTAAATATGAATGGAGTTGCCTTCAACCCTTGCGTATTCTTCCGCCTCCGCCGAGGGCGTCCACGTCTTTTTTTTGTTGGTGCGGTAAGTTACCATATCACTTGAAAGGTTGGCGTCTTCGGGGAAGGTAACCGTCGCCCCGAACTCGTTTGTGCGATTCATTGCATAGCCCAAAACGTCGAAAGTGAAATCGTCAAAGCCGCTCACCTTGTCGTCTTTCATATCGTATTTATAGCTTAACTTAAATGTATGTGTCCCGTTGATATACCCCGACGTATTTTGCATCTTTATCGCATAGAATTGGTTGTTATCGTAAAGGCTTTGGGTTACCCTGCATTGCCCGCCGTCAAGCGTAACCTTAACGTCCGAAAGCCCCGCTATGTAGACCCCGCCGTTTTTGGATATTCCGTTTACTACACGCGTGGTTTTGCTTACGCGCTGAATGTCGCGGATTATGCCCGTGTTTACGTCGTTATTCAAAAATTTGACTTCCAAAGTTTCGCTAATATCAAAAGTCTTATCCTTGTTGACTTTAATATCAACGTTTATTTTTTCGAATATATAATTGCTGTCAACACTTACGGCGGACGCGGTTTTGGGCGCAAAAGCACCGTAAACTGCGCCGACTAAAACTACGGCAATAAGCAAAAGTAAAATTATTAAAGGTTTACGTTTTATTGATTTTTTCACTGTCTACCTCTATAAATTAAAAAGGGCGCAACCGCGCCCTAAATCTGTTCAGTGTTTGTTTGCGGAAACGAAGGACTTCATCATTTCAAAAGTCGTTTGGGATATAACGTGTTCCATTTCGCACGCGTCGTTCTCCGCGTCCGTACCGTTCACGCCGTGCAAAAGCAAAAACTCGGTTATTATGCAGTGACGCTCGTAAACTTTCTGCGCATACTCTTCCCCTTTCGAGGTGAGGTAGATGTGCATTCCGTCAAACTCTACATATCCGCTTGCTTCCAGAATTTTTATCGCCTTTTGTACTGCGGGCTGTGATACCCCTATTTTGCGCGCAACGTCCACACGGTGAACGAACTCCGTTTCGCGCGATAAAAGCAGGATACATTCCAGATAATCTTCCGAAGACTGATTGTGTTTCATATGCTTATTATATTACTTAATTTAAATATTGTCAATAACGGCGGTTTATTCCTCGCCGGCAAGCTGTGCTTCACGCTCTGCCACAGCCAACGCTTCTATCATAGCGCTTATGTCGCCCATAATGAACTCGGTCAAATTGTAGACGGATAAGCCTATCCTGTGGTCGGTAACTCTGCCCTGCGGGAAGTTGTAGGTGCGTATACGCTCGCTTCTGTCGCCGCGTCCGACTAACGATTTTCTATGCTCGTCGTAAGCCGTTTGGTTCTGTGAATTGTAATAGTCGTACAGCCTGGAACGCAAAACCTTGAAAGCCTTGTCCTTGTTTTTAAGCTGGCTTCTTTCGTCCTGGCAGGTAACCACAAGCCCCGTGGGGAAGTGGGTAATTCTTATTGCCGTTTCGGTCTTGTTTACCTTCTGTCCGCCTGCGCCAGACGAGCGGTAAACGTCCACGCGTATATCCTCGTCGCGGATTTCAACTTCGACGTCCTCGGCTTCGGGAAGAACGGCAACCGTAACCGTCGAGGTATGCACGCGCCCCTGCGATTCCGTTTCGGGCACGCGCTGAACGCGGTGAACGCCGCTTTCAAACTTCAACTGCTTGTAGGCGTCCTTGCCCGCAACGTTGAAAACAACTTCCTTTATGCCGCCAAGCTCGGTTTCGTTTATGTCCACAAGCTCTACCTTCAAGCGGTGGCGCTCGCAGTAGTTTAAATACATTCTGTACAGCTCGTAGGCAAACAGCGCGGCTTCCTCTCCGCCTGCCCCGCCTCTTATTTCGACTATACAGTTTCTGTCGTCGTTCTTGTCCTTTGGCAAAAGAAGAATTTTCAACTCTTCTGTAAGCGCCGAAAGTTTTTCCTTGCAGTCCTCAACTTCCGCATATAAAAGCTCGCGCATTTCAAGGTCGGGCTCGGTTTTAACAGCTTCTTCCGCCTGGGTTTTCTGCTTTTCGACTTCGGCGTACTCGGCGTACTTTTGCGCCGTTTCGGCAATCTCCGCCTGAGCTTTGGCTATCTTAGTCCACTCCGCCGTGTCCGAAATTATTGCGGGGTCGCTCATCTTCTCGGACAGCTCTTCGTACCGCGCGTATATATCTTTTAACTTATCAATCATCTTAGACATAAAACACCGTTAAAATTTTAACTTGCCCTCCCGCTTGGGGAGGGCAATAATTTATTTATTAAAATACTATCTTTACAAAACGCTCAACGCCCGCCAAATCTTTCAAAACTATCGCGTAGTCGCGCTTTTGGAAGATTTGAAGAATATCGTTCGTCTGACCTTCCCCACATTCCACAATAAGCATACCGCCCTTTACAAGATACTGTCTTATATCGGTAGCTAAGCGGCGGTAAAAATCAAGCCCGTCCTCGCCGCCGTCAAGTGCAACTTTGGGTTCGTACTCGCGTACTTCCTTTTGAAGGGTGGGGATTTCACTGCTCTTTATATAGGGGGGGTTGCAAACTATAATGTTAAACCTGCCGCGCACGTTTTTAAACAAATCGCTTACCGTGAAGTGAACGGTCACGTCGTTCAATTTTGCGTTTTCTTCGGCAAGCATAATGGCCGCGTCCGAAACGTCAGCCGCGCTGACTATTACGTTTTTGCCTTTAAGCGCCTTTGCAACGGAGACAGCAACACAGCCCGAGCCCGTACACATATCCAAAATTCTGTCCCCTTCCTCTGCGCTTTTAACAACGCAGTCAGCCAAAAGCTCGGTTTCGGGGCGGGGGATAAGCGCGCGTTCGTCAACCTTTATTTTACAGCCGTAGAAATCGGTGTCGCCTATGACGTACCAAAGGGGTCTGCCCGTCAAACGCTTTTCTATAATTTCGGCAATTTCTTTACTTTCGGAAGGTTTAACCGTGCGTTCGAATTTCAACTCGCTGCGGGGAATATCCAAAACGATTGAGAATATCCATTCCGCGTCGCTTTCGTCGATGTCCCTTTCTTTAAACGCCTTCTTTGTTTCTTCAAGCATTTTGGAAAGTATGCCGCCCGTTACGAAAACGCTTTCGGGCACGGTTTGGTCGGCGTCCATTTCCAAAACTTTGTTAAACGCCGCAATAGCCACTTCAACCATGTCCGCGGTAGGTTCGCGGGTGGTCAACCCCTTTTGCAAAAGCATACCGGGGGCTTTCAAAACCGCAACAAACTTGTTATCAAACTTTGCAAGCAGCTTCAAAACTTCGTAAGATACGCCCGCAATTAACGGCAAAAGCACGACTTCTATCGCCAAATTCATAAAGAATTCCGCAATTCTGTTTTCAATGCCGAGTGCTACATCCGTAATGCCCCAGCCGACAACGGAAATTATAACGATATTGATTATTAAAACTATGAACAAAAAGGAAGTGCCGCATCTGTCGTGCAGGCGGGAACTTGCCATTACGTTTTCGGGGGTAAGCTCTAAGCCGTGTTCGTAAGCGTTTATTGTTTTATGCTCGGCGCCGTGGTACATATACAGACGGCGTATGTCTTTAAGAAGAAGAATAAGCCCCAAATAGGCAAGGAAAATAACCAGCTTGAAAACGCCCAAAAGAACGTACTTCCAGACGGTATTCTGTATGCCGGGAATTATAGACACTAAAACGCGGGGCAATATAATGAATATGCCCACAGCCAAAATTACGCCTATAACGACAGCCACTGCGGAAATTACGTCCATAGTGTTGACTTTGAACTTTTCGGCAAGCCATTTTTGGATTTTACCGCCCTCTTCGTCGTCTTCGCCGTAGACTGCGGCCGAACGCATAAGCGTTTTTGCACCGCTTACAAGGGACAGCACCAAATTGACGATGCCGCGGATAAAAGGAATTTTGGTTGCCTTTTTCGTGCTTTCTTTACGGGTTAAGCGTTTGGCCTCTACCTGCACTTCGCCGCTCGGGTCGCGGACGGCTGTCGCCATACAGGTTTTGCCCATCATCATAACGCCTTCAAGCACCGCCTGACCGCCGATGTAGGTTCCGCACTTTTTAGTTTTTTTCTTTTTCTCTTTCTTTTCAGACATCTTTTAAAAAACCGCTTATTGGGAAAATAAAACGCAAAGTTTATATGCGTTTTAAAAGATAAAAAGCTCCAAAAATTAAATTTTGGAGCTTACTTACTTAAAGTTTATACTTCTTGTTGAACTTTTCTACACGACCGCCTGTATCTACAAGTTTCTGTTTACCTGTGAAGAAGGGGTGGCATTTGTTGCAAATATCAACCTTCATCGTTTCAACGTTTTTAGTAGTACCGGTCTTGAACGTAGCTCCGCAAGCGCATACAACCGTTACTTCGTGATAATCGGGATGTATCTCGGGCTTCATATCATTCACCTCGCTAAATTTCTTCTGATGCTAAACTATTATATAACAATTATATTTCGTAGTCAATCAATTTTTCCCGCCAAAACTATAAATTTGTAAACAAAAAAAACTGTTGCAAATTCCGCCAATTTAGTATATAATGCAAGTAATTATGGATAACTGGATTTTAAAAGGCGCAAAAAACCTGGTGAACGAACCCACCACGGTGAACATCACCTCTCCCACACAAGTTAAAATAAAGGTTACGCACCTTATGCTTACCGACTTCGACGAAGT
>JAIDQV010000157.1 GCA_029062045.1 Clostridia bacterium | reverse complement strand
ATAAAAATTATAGTGCCCTGCTCTATTGCGGGAAGAAGGCTGTCCGACTGAGTTTTGTTAAAACGGTGGCACTCGTCAAGCATCAAATATGTACGCTTCCCGTACATTTTCAAATTATTCCTTGCGTCCTCTACCGCCTTCTTTACGTCGGATACGCCGGACTGTACGGCGTTCAGCTTTATAAACTCTCCGTGCGTGGTTTGGGCAATTATGTTCGCAAGCGTGGTTTTACCCGTTCCGGGCGGGCCCCAGAAAATGCAGCTTCCGAGCCTGTCCAAAGAAATGGCACGGCGCAAAAGCGAACCTTCCGCAACGATATGCTTTTGCCCGATAAACTCGTTTAAGTTGTTTGCGCGCATACGCTCGGCAAGGGGTTTTGCCCCGCTCTCGTTGCCGTTCAAATCGAAAAGGTCGTTCATTTCAAAAGTTCCTTTATTTTATCCGCGTTGGCTTTGCCCGCCTTGTAACCTTCGTCGTAAGCAAATTCCAAATCCTTAATAACGTACTGACTCATGCCCCTTATTTCGGGCTCGATTAAAAGGTCGCACAGCCCTTTTTCCGTTTCCTGTCTTAACTTGGTTTGGTTTGCGTCCATTATGTCGAATACGCGCAAAACCATACTTAAAATATTGTTTACGTCGTCAATGGTTTCGGTAGTGTTCTTTAAAACGTCAACCGCCACCACGACGTCGGCGCCCATTTCTTTTACCGTTTTAACAGGAATCCTGCACAGGCACCCGCCGTCAACGAACATCTTTCCGCCTATCTGCACGGGACGGAAAACCGTAGGAATACAGCTTGAAGCCTGAATTGCTTTTGCGGCGTTCCCCTTTGAAAAGACATGAAGTTCGCCCGAATACAACTCGGTTGCAACGCACCTGAACGGCAAAGGCATATCCTCAATATAGCCCACACGCAAGTTCTTAATTAAAAGATTTAGCACCTTTCTGCCGCGCAAAAGGGACATTTTTGTGATAACTGCTGGGGTTACGTCTAAAATATCGCGCATTTTCAGCGCAAGAACGGCTTCCTTCATTTCAGCAACGGACATACCGCTTGCATAACAGCCGCCTACAACTGCACCCATAGAACAGCCGGCAATGAAGTCGGGCTTTATGCCTTCCTCTTCCAATGCCTCCAAAAATCCTACGTGAGCCACCCCGCGTGAACCGCCGCTGCCAAGCGCAAGCCCCAAAGTTTTAGCCATATATTCTCCTTTTGACTGCAATCACGCCGCAAAGAACTGCGGTTTGTGATTTTTAAGCGTAATTTTAAATATATTTATAATCGTAATGAAAAAGAAAATAGGTTACGTATTTTTATGTTTCGCCTTGATATTTTTCGGTGCGGCGATAATAATTCACCCCGAGCGCTACGTTGCAAGCTGCTTTCAAGGCTTTGCGATGTGGGCGGAATGCGTTCTTCCCGCACTTTTCCCGTTTATGTGCATAACCTTGATTTTCGTAAAAACGGGAATTGCCGAAAAGGCTTCCCTACCCTTAAAACGCGTAACGGGAAAGATCAACTTTCCCCCAGCCGCAGCGGCTTGCTTTCTTTTAAGCATATGCTCGGGATATCCCGCAGGCAGTAAAGTCGTAAGTGAATTTTACGGCGGCGGGGCTTTTTCAACAAAAGAAAGCGGTAAAGTAGCCTATCTTTGTTCTACTTCCGGTCCGCTGTTTATTATAGGCAGCGTGGGCTTTAAGATGTTCGGAGACAAACTTGTCGGCATAAAAATTTTAATCGCACACGTATTTGCCGTAACCGTAGTTTCTTTAATTATAGCCCTTATTTCCAAAAAAAGTACTTCTGCCGAGTTGAAGCGCACTTTACCCAAAAGCAACGTTTTATACGACGCTTTCTACGGCGCGGTAATCGCCGTAACCGTTGCAGGCGGGTTCATAGCCTTCTTTTACGTCGTTGCAAATTTTTGCGCCGACTTCAAACTGTTTTATCCGCTTGAAATGTTTTTTAATTTGTTCCTTGACGGACAAACCTCTTCCGCACTCTGCCTAGGATTTGTGGAAGCAACGACAGGCTGTCGCGCACTGTCGGCAGTCGGCGGAAAGTTGCAAATTGCCCTTGCGGGGTTTTTGATAACCTTCGGCGGACTGTCCATTCTCTTGCAGCAGCTAAGCTACCTTTTGGGCGCGGGCGTAAAGCCGTTAAAGTTTATAGGCGTCAAATTTCTGCAAGCCGTAGTATGCTTTCTTTTACTGCTAATAATTGCGTAAAATTGCGATAGACCCCAACATATACTTGAAATAACGGGGTTAATACGCCCCCAAAAGTTTAAAAGATTTAGCTGAATTTTTTATCCCGTCCAGCACTTTTTTTACAGCGCCGTCCGCGTAATTTCCCTCAACTTCTATAAAGAAACGGTACTCGCCCGCTCTGTCTTTTATAGGGCGAGACTGTATTTTAGTCATATTAAGTCCGCCCGCCCGCATGGGTTCCAAGATATCCAAAAGCGCACCCGAAGAATGCACACAGGTTACCGAAAAATAAATTTTTGAAGAGTGTGCGCTTTCACTTATGCTTCCGCGCTTTACCAAAAGAAAGTGCGTAAAGTTGTTTTTGCCGTCCGAAATGTTTTCTTCTGAAAGAACTATTCCGTCTTTCTTGACGTGCGCGCCGACTATTGCCGCATCCGAAAAAGTTTTTATCATATCAAGGCTTGCCGCCGTTGACGACGTCGCTATAAGCTGTGCGGACGGGAAGTTTTTAGCAAGATATTCACTGCACTGCGCCAGAGGCTGTTCGTGTGAATAAATGCGCGTGATACCGTCCAAATCCGCCCCCTTCAAAGTGGCAATGCGGTGGTCAAGCGGCAAAGATATTTCTTCAACCGCAACTACCCCTTCCGCCGTCTGCAAAAGGTCTATATTTTGAAGCACCCCGCCGTTTAAAGTGTTTTCTATGGGAATAACGGCACAATCGCACTCTCCACTTTCTACGGCGTTCATTATCGAACGGAAACTGCCGTATGCCAAAAGCTCATCCGACGGACGCATCTTGGTTGCGGCAAGATGACTGTAACTGCCGCAAGGTCCTAAATAGGCGCATTTCATCTTATGCTTTCTCCGCGATGTCTAAAATAAGCCTTTCGGTATCGTTCCAGCCGAGGCAAGCGTCGGTTATGGATTTACCGTAAATTATATCCTCTTTCTGGTTGCCCTCTTCCAAGAAACTTTCAATCATAAATCCTTTGACTATAGTCTTGAAATCGTTATCGTAATTTCTGTTCTGCATAACTTCTTCGCAAATTCTTATCTGTTGTTTGAACTTTTTGCCGCTGTTCGAATGGTTTGCGTCGATAATTATCGCGGGATTCTTTATGCCGGATTTTGCGTAGTTGTCCGCAACCTGCATAACCGTTTCATAGTGGAAGTTGGGGATATCGTTCCCGTAGCCGTCCACCGCGCCGCGAAGTATAGCGTGCGCCAAAGGGTTGCCCCCCGTCTTTACCTGCCAGCCGTTAAGTTTGAAGGTCTGCCCGCTCTGAGCCGCAAAAATAGAGTTCATAAGCACAAGAATCGACCCACTCATCGGGTTCTTTACGCCGACGCTGACGTCAATACCGCTTGCAACAAGGCGGTGCATCTGGTTCTCGCTGCTTCTTGCGCCTACTGCAATGTAGGAAAGCAAATCTTCAACGTAGTAGATATTTTCGGGATAAAGCATCTCGTCGGCGGCGGCAAGTCCGCTTGTTTCTATCGCCTTGATATTCAAATCCCTTATGGCGTAAATGCCCTTTAAAATATCCTCCGACTTGGTGGGGTCGGGCTGGGAGAACATTCCCTTGTACCCTACGCCCTTCGAGCGGGGCTTATTGGTGTAAATTCTGGGCACAAGCACGAGCTTGTCTTTTACCTTTTCGTTAAGTTTGCCAAGCCTGTCTACGTACTCTAAAACGGGCTTCGCTTCGTGTGCCGAGCAAGGTCCCACGATAACCAAAAGTTTATCGCTTCTGCCGCTTATAACGTCTGCAACCAGCTTGTCCCTTTCATGCTTTATCTTTTTTAGGCTTTCGGGCAAGGGCATTTTGTTCACTATTTCTTCTGCTGAAGGAATTTCTATCTGTTTCTCAAACATTTTTGCTCTCCAAAATTTTGTTTAATTCTTCCCGGATTTTTCCGGGGATATATTCGGTATAATCTTTTTTAAACTTAATTGAATTTTTAACAAGCGACGAGCTTATATGCAAATCGGGCTGTTCGGCGGGCAAATATACAGTTACAATATCGCTTTTCAGCTTTTTGTTTGCAAAGAAGTTTGCGTTCTCGTACTCGAAGTCTATGGTGTTTCTTATTCCGCGCACGTAGAAAGGGGTGTTTTCTTCTTCAAGAAGGTCCACCGCCGCACCGCAAAACGAGCGTATTTTTACCCTTTTTTCGCCCGAAAACAGTGTTTTTAAGAGGGAAACCCTCTCTTTTTCACTGAAACACGGCGATTTGTCGGGATTAATCATCACCGCAACAACAACCTCGTCAAAAATCTTTAGGCAGTTTAAAACTACCTTTTCGTGCCCCGTAGTGGGCGGGTCGAACGAACCCGCAAACACGCACTTTCTTTTTTCCACGCCTAAGCCTCCTGCGCTCTTTCAAAAAACGTTAAATAAGTTTTACCGTACTTTCTCTCATCCATTTTAACAAGTCCCGCAACTTCGCCTTCAAAACTTCTGTCGCGCTCGAATACGACCAAACCGCCCTCATTTAAAAGGTTGCCCGCGCCAATTAGCTTAAGCGCGTCCACGCCGATTTCAAGGCGGTAAGGCGGGTCGATAAAAATCAAATCGTACTTGTCCGCCCTCGATAAACAAACGGAATAGTCGTAATTGGTTACTTTGAACGCTTGCGGGCTCTTTAATCGGGCAAGGTTCTTTTTTAAAATTTCCAAACTCGCGGAAGAAATATCGTTGAAATGTACAGTTTCGGCGCCTCGGGACAGACATTCTATACCCAAATTTCCGCTTCCGCAAAACAAATCCAAAACGCATGCACCCGCAATTCTACCGTATAAAACGTTAAAAAGGCTCTCTTTGACTCTGTCCGCCGTGGGCCGCACGTCGTTTCCTTCAAAATCGGCAAGTTTCAAGCCCCTGTATTTACCGCTGATTATTCTCATTTTTTCTTTTTGCCCTTAGCTTCTTCGGCAGATGCAAGCTGTTCTTGCTTTTTCTTTTCGGTTTTGCCGCCCCAAATATACGCACCAAAATGCGCGCCCGCATAAGGGATTAGCCAAATGAAGTTCAACCACTGCGAAACCCCGGCAAGTTTAAAGGGGAAATACGCCCAGCCAAATGCGTACATAAGAGCAAATTCGCATACGGTGTTGTGATAAGCCCCCTCTATAATCTGGAAGATTATAAAAGGGATACAGCTTATAAGCGGAATTAACACGCCCTTTACCAAAGAGTACTCGCCGATATACAGACGGGACACGTCGTCTTTTGCGTTTACCATTCGTTTATTGCCGTTTTGCACCGTCTTTTTATATGCCGTTGTGCCGTTCTGCCTGCCGAAGATTACCGTTGCGGCAATGACCATCACTTCACCGACCAACAAAACCACAATTTTGAGCCCCATATCGTCATCACTGCCGTATGCGGTGTAGCTTATTACGGTAGAACTTAAAATTATAGAAAGCATAAACGGAAAAGCCGCGCCTATAAGCAAATCTTTAAGTTCCAAAAGGAACTTCTTGCCCCAGTCTTTTGAATTGATTTTTTCTCTATTTTTCAAAACTGTAAATCCCCTTTTCGGTCAGAAACTCGTCCAAAGGCTCGTCCCAATCCTCCCGAATAAAATTTTCTATTTGAAAAGAATAGCCAAGCCCGACTTTGCGGGTCTTTCTGTTCTTTAAATATCTGTCGTAAAATCCCTTGCCGTAGCCTATTCTGTAACCGCCCTCGTTCACTGCAAGAAGCGGAACAACCGTAACCTCTATATCCCCAACATAGGCTTGTCCTACGGGTTCTTCGATGCCGAACACACCCTTAACGGTTTGTCCGAAAGGTACGGGCACGATATTTTCACCCTCGACACGGGGAAGAAAAACTTCTTTGCCCGCCTCGATAAGCGCATTTATTATAAGCGAAGTCGTAGCCTCGTCACCGAAACTTTTGTAGATAAAGAAACTTTGAAAGTTACCGTAAGCCGAAAGGAAGTTAAAAAGAATATTTTCGTCGGCAACCTGCCGCCTTACGCCCTGAAAGTATTTGCGCTTTATTTTCAGTTTGTGCCGTAGCTCTTCTTTCATCTTAAATACACCCTTTCGGAACGCTTTGTTACCGAAGTCAAAACCTCGTAAGAAATAGTCCCCGCAAGCCTTGCGTAAGCGTCAGCGTCGGACATAACGCACTTCATATCTTCGTCGCCGGTTGAGATAAACGCATCCATACAAAGCGTCTTTTCGCCCAATGGAACGCCCCTGAAAAACCCGTCAGCATAGCCCAGACGATACACGCTTAATTTGCCGTAATTTTTGTTAGCCAAGTTGTAGCCTATGCCCCCGCCGATGAATTGCGTTTGCTGGGTTCTCCGAGCGTAAACTTTCAATGCGGGCGTAAAGCCTTTTGCATAAAATCCGCCTGGTGCGTAGCCGTACAAAAGTATGCCCGCGCGCGCCCCTTCTTGAAGGTATTCTCCACCCCGTAAAATGCCTCCGCTTGCCGATAGGTGCCCGAATATGTTGGAGTTTCGCGCCTTTACAAGTTTTTCGGCACGCTCGAAAAGTGCAAGCTGTTTTCTGCTTTCGGGGGAATTTTCGGGGACAAACAAATGCGAATACACGCTCACTATTTTATCGGCTTTCACAGCATCTAAAACCTTGGGAAGTTCGGATAAATTACAGCCCGAACGGTTCATTCCCGTGTTCACTTTTATGTGGCAAAGGTTATCGCCGCAAAGCGTTGCCGTATCCGCCGAATTGACCGTAAGTTCAAGGGAATAAAATGCCGCCCTGTCAGCATCGCTTTTATCAAGCGGCGGAGTAAATACCAAAATGGGCTTGGATACCCCTGCAACTCTTAACGCAATGCCCTCTTCGATAATGGCAACGCAAAAGCCGTCAACAATGTTTTCAATTTCACGTGCGACTTCCTCCGCGCCATGCCCGTAGGCGTCAGCTTTCACAACCGCGTAAAAAAATCTGTTGCCCAAAATTTTACGCAAGTTCAAAGCGTTCTGTTTAATTGCCCGAAGGTCTATTACTGAAAGGGTTTTCTGCATACGTCCATTGTATGCAACAAACTCTAAAAGTGTATAAAGATATTTTAACACATCAAACGGCTTATTGCAAGCAAAAAAATATCCGCCTTATAGGCGGTATTTTTAATCTTCCTGCTTATTGGGGTTGTCGGTCTGTTTCAGCTTGTATCTGCCCCTTCTTATGTGCGGAAGAACGCGCCACGCAAGCACCGCCGCCAAAAGGCACAGCGCCAAATCCTTAGGCATATACAAAAGGTTGAATTCAACTACGTACTTCCCTAGATCGGGCGAATTAAGATAAAATTGCCAAACAATCGCAAAATAGGGCAATCCCACGGCGTAATTCACAATAAAAGCCGCCACCGCCGCAATCATATACCGCCAAAACGGCAAACCGTCTTTCCGCACTAAAAGCCCCGCAACCAAAGCGCTTAAAATAAAGCCGAGAACGTATCCGAAGGTGGGCTTTAAAACGTAAGCGATTCCGCCACCAAGGTTGGTAAAAACAGGTATACCGATAAGCCCCGCAACACAATAAACCGCCATGCTTATCGCCCCTTTTCTCCAGCCTAAAAGCAAGCCCGCAAGTACGCTTATAACCGTCTGAAAAGTCAGCGGAACGGGGAAAAACGGAATACTTATATTGGCGCCCGCCGTCATAAGTGCGACAAACAGCGCACATTCGGCAATATCTGCCGCAATAAGTTTTGCACTTGTTTTTTGTGTTTTTTCCATAATAAAACTAAATATTGCCAACCCGTTTTTGCAGGTTGACAATATAACCGAATTATTCTTTATTTTCCTTTTCTGAAGCCTGCGCCTCTGACTCGGGCTGTTCGTTGGCCACAGTGTTCAAAGGTGCTTCCGCGCTTATCTTTTCCCTCTTTAAAGCAAGATACCCCGCCACATATGCTGCAATTGCCGCAATTACGACGCCTGCCACAAGGCTTAAAAGGACTATCATCGTTAAGCCCATTCCGCCTGTTGAAACAATAACTCCGGGCTGAGCATAGCCCACTGACGAAGCCTTGCTATAAACGTTTTTGCAGGTTTCTGTATAGGAGTTCGTTAACTTTTCAATCTCGCCATACGCCTTATCCAGGAAGTGTTCATCAACATTAGCGTCTTTATAATCTTTTAACGCATTAATCTTATTATCAAGCTCAGCGACCTCTTGCGCCATCTTTAATACGCTTGCATCCACGTCGATAATCACAGAACTTCCCGTACCATCAGAATTAGGCGTCAACACCTTATTAAGAGCTTTCTCCTTAATATCGAGTTCCCTTTCTAATGTCTTCTGCAAATTTTCGTAATATTCTTTGCAGTCTTTACTTTTAATAATAGGGCTCTTGTCCTTCTCTTTATCACCTCTTAACTGTGTTAAAAGGTTATCCAAAACGCCGCTATCCAAATACGCTTTAACCTGTTGCGAATACGCAAGAAGGGTCGTGCCGTTTCCCGTATCGCCTACAAAGCTGCCGCCGTAAGTTTTAATCAAATTCTCGTATTCGCCTTGCAAAACTTCTAATTGATTTTTAAGAAAGCCTATTTCGGTTTCGTAGTCTATGGCTTCTTTCGCCATAGGAAGATAAGCCCCGTAATTGATATTCATCGCCAAAAGATAGTCTTTAGGCGAATATGCAAGTGCCATTAAAAAGTTCTTTGCCTGAGATTTACTCGAAAAACTGCTTGCTCTCGCGCTTATCGTATAGGTAACTTCCCTTATCGTGCTTGACGTCTCGCCTAAATCCGTGGTTAGCGTTACATTACGCGTTATGTGAATGCGTCCTCTGTTTGCCATTGCGTCCACGTCAATATCGGAAAATTCTTCGCTTGAAGCCTTGACTCCTTCAAGAGTCTCCCTTTTAGTTATATCCGTGTAGTGGAACTGGGTGCCGTCGGGATAAACGTATGCCGCGCTGCTGTTGTTACCGGGCAAATTCAAACTGAACTCAATTTCATAATGCTCCTCTTTCGCATTATAGCCGTAAAAAAGCGAAATTGCACAAACAAGCACAACCGCTACGGCAACAATAAGCGCAACCCACTTTTTCAGCCAAATCGTCTTCAATATTCCCTTTAATGTTATGCTTTTATTCTCTTCTGCCATAAATTTCTCCTATTTCTTATGTATAAATAAAGCCCGCCAGCGCGCTACTTCTCGTAAACACTGCGCTTTAAAATTCCTATGTAGGGAAGGTGGCGATACTGCTCGTTATAATCCAAACCGTACCCAACGACAAACTCGTTTTCTATATCGAAACAATTATAATCGGGGGCAATATCGTATTCTCGCCGTTCCGCCTTGTTCAAAAGAGTAACTATTTTAACAGATGCAGCCCCACGCTCCAACAAAAGTGCCTTTAAGTTTGCAAGGGTAAAACCGCTGTCAATGATGTCTTCTACTATTAATATGTCTTTACCTGTTACGTCGCGGTCCAAATCCTTCTTAATTTTCAAATTCCCCGAAGAAACCGTACCCGAGCCGTAGCTGGATACAACCATAAAATCAAGCTCAACAGGCATAGTTAGAAAGCGAACGAAGTCTGCATAGAAAATTATACTGCCCTTTAAAATTCCCACAACAAGTGGTCTCTTTTCTGCGTACTCTTCGTCAACAGCAAGGGCAACTTCCTTTACGCGCGCCTTCAACTGTTCCTCGGAAAGCATAATCCGCTCACAATCGGGATGCATACTCATAATTTTCTCCTTAGTTCATTTTTTATTTATATTTACCGAATTAATCGTGCGGCATTTTAAAAATTGTTGCCGTTCCAGCCCCAGTCTTTTATTCCTTCATACGTTACGTAAACGGAAGATGGCTGAATATTCAGTTTATCTTTTAACGTATTGCAAATTGCCGCCGTCATACGCTCGCAATCGCCGGAAGAAGGGTTTCCGAACACTTTGACCCCCACATATGCCGCGTTTTCGAGCTTTTTACCCGCAAAATACAAATCGTAATTATCAATAATTCCGACCATCAAATAGCTTTCGGGCTTGTGCATAATAGAAATATTTTTGCCCAGCTCAGTCTTTAAAATTTCCTTCTTTTCATCGGTAAGTTTCGCTGAAATTTTGCAATCGATAAAAGGCATAATTTTCTCCTTATTTGTTACTGATAATTAATCCGACTTTGCAAGTTTTATCATTTACTTTGATTTTATCCGAAATTTCCACCCCGCAAACGGCTAAAACTTCGTTTCCGTCGGCAATCAAAGGAAGTGTCTTTCTAATTCTTACAGGAATTTTTCTGTCCGTAAAGAAGTCCCCCAAACTCTTCGTTCCGCCGCCGAATTTGGTGAACTTGTCCCCGCTTTTCATAAAGCGTATTACGGCGGTTTGGGGTATAGCGCCGATGTCAAACTTTAAAACTTTTTTATCTGGAAATGCGGCAAAATCACCATCATTTTTAGCAATTTTAAGTAATTGCCCCCCATATATGCTTGATTTACCGCATATATAGTCTGAAAAAGGCGCCTCGCAGCAAGCATCTTGCACAGCGGTTTTCTTTATAGAAATTCCGCCGTCTTCCTTGTACGCAGTCAGCCCCAAAAACTCAAACTTTTTACCGTTTTCGGCATTCTGCAATTTGAATAAAACTTCAACCTGCGTTGATGTGTAATCTTTTTTCTTGAAGAAATCTCTAACGGCAGTAACCGCCGCACGCGAAAAAAGAGGCTTTTCACAATACTTTATAATTACAGTATCGCCGTCAAAACTCAATATGCCGCGCTTTTCTATTTCGGCATTGAAAAACTCTTCATCCTCCGCCGCAAGCCGTGAAAATCTGTAAATGGCTTTCGACGCGTCGGGTACGGCTTTTTCAAGTGTGGGAAGCACGTTATTCCGAATAAAGTTGCGGGTGTACGCGTCTGAAAAGTTGGTTTCGTCGTCAACGTATGGAACGTTGTTTTCGACGACGTACGCATTTATTTCTTCCCGCGTACAAGCAATAAGCGGATGAATTAAACTAAGTTTATCCCCTTCGCCGCTCGTAATAACATTGTCGGTTATGCCCGTAACGCCGGCTAGCGCACTGCCGCGGGCAAGGTTGAAAAGCACTGTCTCCGCATTATCATCCAAGTGATGCGCAGTCGCTATAAAATCCACGCTTTTCGCCGCTTTAAAATAACAGCTTCTGCGCCAGTCACGAGCCTCCGCCTCCGTTTTAAGCGCAAGCCCGTCAACTTCAAAACAAAGCAAATCAATACCGCGCTCACCACACCAGGTTTTGACGAACGCACTGTCGCTTGCGGAACTTGCACGCATCTTGTGATCGCAATTCAAAGCGGTAAGCGTAATTCCGTACTCCTCTTTGTGTGCGTTAAGATAATGCAAAAGCGCCATCGAATCTCTGCCGCCGGACACGGCAACGCAAATTTTTTTGCCTTTATATGCGGCGAGTTCAAGTTTCATAAAAATCATTATAGCATATAAGTTGCAAGTTTCAAAGTAAATTTTAATAAAAATTTTATTAGCGCCGAAAAACAGTTGACAAATTTTTGATTTTTTAATATTATGATATAGCTTTGTTGAAAAAGCGCATATCGCGGGGTAGAGCAGCCAGGTAGCTCGTCGGGCTCATAACCCGGAGGTCGCGAGGTTCGAATCCCGCCCCCGCAACCAAAAGTTCCCCCTTCGGGTGGGATTATGGCGACGTAGCTTAGTTGGTCTATAGCGGCCGGTTCATACCCGGCAGGTCGGCGGTTCGAATCCACCCGTCGCTACCAAA
>JAIDQV010000156.1 GCA_029062045.1 Clostridia bacterium | reverse complement strand
GCGGTAATTTTGGGGTCAAGGTTTCTTATCGCCCCCGCCACCGCATTACGCGCGTTTTTAAGCTGTTCTTTTGCTGTTTTGTTGTATTCCTCTAAAACGCTCAAACGGATAACCGCCTCACCCTGCACTTCCAAAGTGCCTTTATATGGAATGGCGAGCGGAAACGATTTTATTGTAAGACATTGCGCCGTAACGTCCTCGCCTTCGACGCCGTTGCCGCGCGTGGTTGCCCGCACGAATTTGCCATCGTCGTAAGTCAAGCACATCGTAAGCCCGTCGAATTTATACTCGACTGTGTACTCGGGATTTTCTTCAACCTTTTTTATGCGCGTGAAGAATGCGTCAAGTTCGTCATAAGTTACGGACTTGTCAAGACTGTAAAGTCTGGAAATATGCGTATGACGTTCAAACCCTTTTACAGGTTCGCCGCCGACACGCTTCGTCGGGCTGTCAAATTCTACTTTGCCCGTGGCCTCTTCCAAAGCGCGAAGCTCGTCGTAAAGTTTGTCGTACTCTCTGTCCGTAACGGACGGATTATCTAAAACGTAATACTCGTACGCCCATTTATTAAGTTGGTCAATTAAAGCGCGCATTTTATCCATAATATATCAATTAACCCCCATATATGCTTGATTTAACGAGGTTTACAGTATCGTAAGAGGTGCTAAACTTGCGGACAATTCTTTGATGCCTTGACCGTCAAATGCAACGTTTATAACGTTGCCGTCGTTCTTCACGGCAACTATCATTCCCACGCCGAATTTGGGGTGCCTTACGCGCATACCGACGGAATATTTGCCCGCGCCGCTTGCCGTGCTTTCGCTCTTTTTTGTGCTGCCGAAAAAGCCTTTAAAGCTGCTTGTTTGCGGCGCTGTGCTTTCAAATTCATCATACTCGGAATACAGCGCCCTGCCGGCTGATTGCGTGCTACCGCCCCCGTAAGACGAGCCGCCGTAAGAGTTACCGAATCTTTTCATACCGCCATAGCTATAACTCGGTCTTTCGTACGCAGCCGCACCGAGTTCGGGTGCAAGCTCGGCAATAAAGCGCGAGGGGCGCGTCAAATCCCTGTGGCCGTAAAGGTAGCGGGATTTTGAACGGGTTAAATACAGCTTGTCCTTTGCTCGGGTTATCGCAACGTACATAAGCCTACGCTCTTCTTCCTCGCTTCTGCCGTCCTCGGAAAGCCGCGACGAGGGCATAATGCCGTCTTCCAGCCCGCAAATAAATACTGTGGGAAATTCCAGCCCCTTTACTGCGTGAATGGTTGCCAAAGTTACGTATTCGCTGTCATCCATTTCGTCCAAATCCGAAGACAGCGTAACCTGGTTTAAGTATTCATCCAGCGTTGCCGTGGGGTTTAGGCGGGAAAAATCATCCACCGAGGCGATAAATTCGTCAATGTTGGCAAGTTTGCTGTCGCCGTCGTCTGTGCCGTCGTCGTAGGCCGAGCGGATATTCGTTTTATTAATTACGTCCCGCACAAGCTGAGCTACGGGCGCTTCGACTGCCGAAATAATTAGTTCTTTAATTAGGTCGGCAAAGTCCTTTATTTTATCTTTTGTGCCGCGCGGCACGGGAAGTTCTTCACAGTCGACCGCCGCATCGTAGAGCGTAAGCCCCGTGCTTTGCGCGTATTCGTACATAATTTGGACGGTTCTTCCGCCTATTCCGCGCTTGGGGACGTTAATTATTCTTTCAACCGCTTCACTGTCGTACGGGTTGGAAATAATTCTTAGATAGGCAAGAATATCTTTAATTTCCTTTCTTTCGAAGAATCTGAAACCGCCGAAGACCTTATAGGGGATGCCGTATTTGGTGAATTCCTGCTCGTATGAGCGCGTTAATGCGTTTATACGCATTAAAACGGCAAAGTCGGAATATTTTTTTCCGCGCGCGACTGCGTCCGTGATGGCGCGTGCAGTGTAAAGAGCCTCACCGGCTTCTTCTTCAGCTTGGTAGTAAACGGGCTTGTCGCCATCTTCTGCTTCCGTCCACAGCTCTTTCCCGCGGCGCTGCACGTTATTCTTTATAATGCAGTTGGCAAGTTTCAAAATTGATTTGGTAGAACGGTAGTTTCGCTCTAATTTATAGACTTTTGCGTTAGGGAAGTCCTTATCGAACTTTAAAATGTTATCAATTTCCGCACCGCGCCAGCCGTAAATTGACTGGTCATCGTCACCGACAACGAAAAGATTGCCGTGCTTGGACGAAAGTAATTTAATAATTTGGTATTGAACCGAGTTTGTATCCTGAAACTCATCGACTAAAACGTATTTGAATTTGTCCGAAAGATAGTCGCGGGTTTCTTCGTCGCGCCGTAAAAGACGCAAAGTTTCAATAAGTAAATCGTCAAAATCGAGCGCGTTGTTTTGCTTTAAATGTTTATCGTACTTCTCGTAAATTACGACGATATCGTCCATTCCGCGCTCGTGGGCGTACTTCCTTCCGTATTCTTCGGGGTCAAGGCCAAGCATTTTAGCGTTGCCGATGTGGAATTTTGCATTCTTTAAAAGTTTTTCGTCGTCAAAATCTAGTTCCTGAAAGGACTTTTTAATTACGTTTGCGCGTTCGGTTTCGCTGTAAATAGAAAAGTTGGATTTTAGCCCTGCCTTTTCTGCGAACTGCCTTAAAATTTTAACGCACATAGAGTGGATAGTGCAAATCCACTTGCTTTCACCCGCGCTGTCGCCAAGCATACGCTGTAAGCGCTCTTTCATCTCGCCTGCGGCTTTGTTGGTGAAAGTAATGGCAAGTATTTGAGATAGGCTTGCCTTTTCCTCTCTTAATATATAAGCTATGCGCGAAGTTAAAACGCGGGTTTTTCCGCTGCCCGCACCCGCAAGAACGAGGACTGCGCCCTCGGTATCGCATACGGGTTTTAACTGTTCTTCGTTAAGATTTTTTAAGAGTTCGTCCATAGTGTTTATTATATCATAAGCTATCGTAAAATTCAATTAAATAATGCCGGCTTCCTTCTCTTTTCTGTAACGCTGCAACGCGCTTAGATATTTTGAAGAAAGCTCTAAATTATACCTTTGTTTTTCCTCGTAAGACAAGGTGGCGTAATACTCTTTATCCGTGAGCCTGCCAAGCGCGTCGGAAACTTCACCTTCGGCTTCAAGCATCGCCTTTACCTTTTGGTAAAACTCGTCCTGTCTTTCACCTTTAATTTCGCTTTTTACACGGCTTTTAATGGAAGATTTGATTTTGATTTCACTTAGCCCCTTGTTCTTTGCATCAATAGTGTTTTTCTCAATGTTTTCCTTACAGTCTGCCCAGTAATTACTTTTAAGTCTGTTTTTAGCGGCTTTCGCCATTAGCTTTAAGTCGTCCATAAAATTTCAAATTTCTCCTTTACTCGACATTTTCCGTAATGAAAAAAGTCTATCGGGCTTGCGTCCGACAGACTTAAAAATTAATTTTTATTTCTCTTTCTTGCAGCTTCTGCTTTCTTTCTGCGCTTAACGGAAGGTGATTCGTAGAACTCCTTCTTGCGAAGGTCGCCGATTATACCGTC
>JAIDQV010000155.1 GCA_029062045.1 Clostridia bacterium | reverse complement strand
TGTTTTATACCCCCCCGTTATCCCCCCCCCCCCGGGGAACGGTTTTTTTTAAAAAAAAAAAAATAAAAAAAAAAAAATAAACCCCCCCCCCCCAACAATATGCTCGGGCGGCTTGTAATTTTAAATTTATTGTTTGTCGATAATGTCTAAGATTTCGGAAATTCTGTCCAAATCGTCGCGGGAATAGTAGTCGATGTAAATACGGCCTTTCTTATCCGTACCGATGAGGCTGACCTTCGTTCTGAACGCGAAACGCATTCTTTCTACCAAATGTTTAAGCTCGATAGAAGCAAGGGCCTTCTTTTTCTTCTTTCTCTCGTCCAAAACTTCGGGGGGAATATTGTAGGCACGGACTTTCTTTTCAAGCTCGCGCACGGAATACTGACTGCGGATAGCGTCGTGGGCAAAATTGACCTGCTCTTCCGCGGGCAGGGGAACTATCGTTCTTGCGTGCCCGGCTGAAAGTTTGCCTTCCGCAACCAAAGAAATAACTTCGGGGCAAAGGTTCAAAAGCCTTAACGTGTTGGCTATTGCGGGGCGGGACTTGCCTATTCTTTCAGCAAGTTCGTCCTGCGTAAGTTTATAGTCGACCATAAGCTGCTTCATTGCAGTAGCCGCTTCTATGGGGTTTAAATCTTCCCTTTGCAAGTTTTCGATAAGCGAAATTTCTTTGATTTCCCTCGGTGAATACTTGCGGATAACCACGGGTATCGTAAGCCTGCCGGCAAGTTTACATGCGCGGAAACGCCTTTCACCCGCAATAATCATATATGTACCGTCGTCGTTGTCGTTGACGACAATGGGCATAATCACGCCGTGCTTCTTTATCGAGTCGGCAAGCTCACGTAATGCTTGCTCGTCAAAGTTCTTACGCGGCTGATTGGGATTTGGCGATATTTTGTCTATCGACATCTCCTCGGCGTTCTTCCTCTCTTCTTCGGTGTAATCAAAAGCACTTCTGTGCTGTTCGAATGCATTCTCGTAAGCCGCCTCTGTTTCGCCGAACAGAGCGTCTAAACCCTTTCCTAAACCTTTTGCCATATTTCACCTCTAAAATTTTTCCGTGCCCGTCCGCAAGCGTTCCGCTTGACCAAGTATCTTAATTGCTGTGTTGATATACGAGCAATACACACATCAAGCAATTACCGCGACCGGTTCAATTTGAATTGTTCGTAAAATTAATTATCTTTGTTTTGCAAGAAATTCTTCCGTCAAGGCTCTGTACGCCCTAGCCCCTGCACATTTGGGGTCGTGCAATAAAATGGGCACGCCGTGGCTGGGGGCTTCCGCAAGCCTTACGTTGCGGGGGATTATGATTTCAAAAAGCTTGGACTTGAAGAACTTCTTTATCTCCGCCGTAATCTGCTTGGAAATTAACGCCCTGCCGTCGTACATGGTTATGACAACGCCCTCAATCTGCAACTGCGGATTGAGGTGCTGTTTTACCATTGCAATCGTATTCATAAGCTGGCTTACGCCCTCTAATGCGTAATATTCCGACTGCATAGGTATTATTATGGAATCTGCCGCAACCCACGCGTTTATGGTCAAAAGCCCAAGCGAAGGCGGACAGTCTATAAATATGTAATCGTAGTCGGCGCGTACCTTGTCAAGTGCGTTTTTCAGTATGCGCTCCCTACTTCTTTTATACACAAGGTCAACTTCGGCGCCTGTCAAGTCGACGTTGGCGGGCAATATGTCCAAAAGTTTAACCTGCGTAGGTAAGATGTTTGCCGCGGCGGAGTCGTCCTCGATAAGTACGTTGTATACGGACTTTTTCAACGAGCTTTTGGAAAAACCCAGGCCCGTTGTGGCGTTGCCCTGCGAGTCCAAATCTACAAGCAAAACCTTCTTGCCCATGTCCGCACAGTATGCCGCCATGTTGATAGCCGTAGTCGTTTTGCCTACCCCGCCCTTCTTGTTTGTCAATGAAATTATTTTACCCATATCACTCAACTCTCTCTTCTTAAACGTAGTATTTTCAAACCCTTTTCTGCCGTTTGCCGGTCTTGGGTTTCACGGGAAACATAGTTAAAAACGGATTTTCTTTTCGCCGTCGTCGCCACCGTTATCGTCATCGCCGGAAGGCTTATCTTCCGAAGAGCTATCGAATTTTTTAAAATGGCTTTCGCTACGTTGTTCGCCCTGTTCGTCCATATACTTCATAACTTCCGAATAGGATTTGCCTTCCATAAGCATATCCACTTCTTCGGTGTAAATGGTTTCGCGTTCGATAAGAACCCTTGCCATATTGTCGAGAATTGCACGGTTTTCGCTTAAAAGTTTTCTTGCACGCTCGTGCTGGGTGGCTATTATGTCGCGCACTTCGTCGTCAATCATTTTTGCCGTGTCTTCGGAATAAGTGCTGTGCGTTGCCATATCTCTGCCGATAAACATAGGCTGAGAATCGTCGCTGTAGCTGATAAGCCCGAGCTTTTCGCTCATACCGAATTCGGTAACCATCGCGCGTGCGAACTTGGTGGCTTGCTTAATATCGCCCATGGCACCCGAAGAAATGTCCTTGATTACAAGCTCTTCGGCAACTCTTCCGCCAAGTCCCATACAGATATCGTCAAGAATATAGTTCCTGGAATAGTACGCACGGTCGCTTTCGGGCCTCATCATAGTGAATCCGCCGGCGTTGCCGCGGGGGATTATGGTTACTTCGTGAACGGGGTCGCAGTTTGTGCAAAGTTTTGCAAGAATGCAGTGCCCCGATTCGTGGAATGCCGTAAGCCTCTTGTCCTGCTCGGTAATAACCTTGCTCTTCTTTGCGGGGCCCATAGCAACCTTGTCGAAAGCCTCGTAAAGCTCTGCGTTGCCTATAAATTTCTTATTTGCACGGGCTGCAAGGATTGCGGCCTCGTTTAAAAGATTTGCAAGGTCCGCACCCGAGAAGCCTGCACTGAGTCTAGCAACGTTTTTCAAATTTACGTCGGGTGCAAGGGGTTTGTTACGTGCGTGAACCTTTAAAATCTGCTCTCTGCCCTTTACGTCGGGAAGATTTACGTAAACCTGCCTGTCGAAACGGCCGGGACGCATAAGCGCGGGGTCGAGAATGTCCGCACGGTTGGTCGCCGCCATAACTATTACGCCTTCGTTCGATTCAAAGCCGTCCATTTGGACGAGGATTTGGTTTAAAGTCTGCTCTCTTTCGTCGTTGCCGCCGCCGAGGCCCGCGCCACGGTGTCTGCCGACAGCGTCGATTTCGTCAACGAATATGATGCAGGGCTGGTTCTTCTTAGCCATATCAAATAGGTCACGCACACGCGACGCACCTACGCCTACGTACATTTCAACGAAATCAGAACCCGAAACCGAGAAGAACGGAACACCCGCTTCGCCTGCAACGGCCTTAGCAAAAAGCGTTTTACCTGTTCCGGGAGGGCCTACCAAAAGCACACCCTTAGGAATACGCGCCCCCAAATCCGAGAATTTTTTAGGCTGGCGCAAGAATTCTACAATCTCCGCAAGTTCAACCTTTTCTTCTTCTGCGCCCGCCACGTCGGTGAAGCGCACCTTAATATTGGTAGTTACACGGGCTTTTGACTTGGCGAAGCTCATTATTTTGCCACCGCCGCCCATTGAAGAACGGATTATTAGGAAGAACACCACGCATACAATAACTATTGAAAGAACCGAGAAAGCGGTTGAAACCCAACTGCCTGCGTTAGGATTGGACATATCAACTTCTACACCGTAATCGGCATATATTGCCATTACCTGCTTCCAACCGTCTGCGCCATACTGTGAAGGACCGTAACAGTAGTAAGATAACACCATTTTATCGTTCTTTTCACTGTAAGTATAACCCTTGTATTCGTAGGAATTAACTTCTACTTTCCATATTACGGTTATAGGCTTATTGTCCTCAGCGCTAACAACTTTATCTTTATAATCGCCTTCCGTTGCGACCTTGTATCCATCCGGAAGAGTTGCGCCTTCTTTAAGAGTGCCGTCCTTATTGACGTACTGCGCGTTCTCCATATATGATATAAATTGCGTCGTCGTCCTCTTGGCTGCGCCACCGTTTAAAGTTGTCGTCAAAATGATAGCAATAGCGGCAACAATGAGCACAAGCACGATGGCCCCGAATATAAGTTTGCCTTTTTTACTCAAAATTTAACTCCTTATTATAAAACTTAGTCTATTATAACAGATATATCCGCTTATTTGCAAGCATTTGGCTTAAAAAGTTTGATATATCACTTAAATTTTACCGTTTTTTCACATTCAGCTGTCTTTAAAAAATTGCTGTAATTTTGTCGAAAATCGCTTAATTTTTGCTTGCGCTGTAGTGGTTTTCGCAATAAAAAATGTTTCATGTGGAACATTCAACCAAATTTTTTCACGTTTTTTGTGTTTCACGTGGAACACATACCGCTCAAATTTTGGGAATTGTGGATAAATCTTCTAAAAATGTTGATTTTTTAGCCATTTTTGCCAAAATCGGTAATTTTTATGTGGATAATTATCCGAAGTTTTTATTAAAATTTTCGGGTAATCCCCCTATATAGGTTAATTTGTGCAATTTTTGTGGATAAAATTCGGGTTTATTGGTTTTTAGAGCTGTTTTAGGCTGTTTTGCGCTGTGGATTTTGTGGAAAAAATCCCGTTTAAAGCCCGTGAGAGCGATTTTTTTGCAAACCTGTATGAATTTTGAACTATTTTTTGGTCAAAAATTATAAATTTTTTAAGTGTTGGCAATAATCTACACGTTAAAAGCAACAAACTGAACACTTTAGTAAAGGAAATCTATGGAATATTCGTTTAACTTATACAATGCCCTTGCTCCGCAGGGAATTTGCTTAACTTTAAAGAAAATGCTTTCAAAATTTTCAAAGACACCGACGGTTCTTTGCATTGGAAGCGATTTGTCGGTGGGGGACAGTCTCGGCCCTGTAACCGGAACAATGCTTAAAGAGCAGCTTGCGGGGCTGAATTGTTACGTATACGGGACGCTGGCTAAGCCAATAACGGCGCATGAGGTCAAATATATGAACGAATTTTTACGCGCCACCCATCCTGACAGTCCGATAATTGCTATCGATGCGGCTGTTGGTATTGCCGGTGACATTGGACTTATCAAAGTTGCCCCTACGGGAATTAAGCCGGGCAGCGGAGCGAACAAAGAACTTGCAATGGTGGGCGATGCTTCGATTATGGGAATAGTTGCCGAAAAGTCTGTATTTAACTATTCGCTTTTTTCGGCAACCCGCTTAAATATTATATACAAAATGGCGGCAATTATTGCAGACGGAGTTTCTTCATATATAATCGAGAGCTTGCAAAAGGGAAGCTGGGGGAACGAAGTAAATATTTTCGATAAGAAATCGGGCTAATTGTTAGGCATAAAAAAGGGGGCGCAGGACTTCTAAAAGTCTTGCGCCCTTAATATTTATTAAAGTTCGATAATATTTACGCCCTTCGATTTAGCATAATTTACGGTGTAAGAAGTTCCGCCGCTTTTCCGCCTTTGATAGGCTATGAGAACGTTGCAACGGTCAACCATGTATCTGTCCCGGGCGAACATACAGCCGTCGTAATATTCTTCTGAAAGTATAATAATTTGCTTGCAATTTTCTAAAATTTTGGAATATCTTTCTTTGTTTTTTTGAGAATAAGTATTCTCTTGGCCGAGGCATGGAATGCAGGGGATGAGGTTTACTTCAAAGTCCTTTTTATACTGCAAAACGCTTTCGGCAGCGGCCATATCGAAGCCCGTTGCCATGCCGCAATAAAAGTTCTTCGTGCCGCCCTTTATGAGGTTGAAAATTACCCTGTCCAAAAGGTTATAATCGAAGTTTTTTTCAAGAATTCTGTGCCCCGTAAAGGCGCAATTTTCATACATATTCCCGTACCTCTAAATAATGCTTGCGCCCCCGTAATTTTTTTACGAAAAAGTTATGCGCCCCCTAAAAATTATAGGGGTTTTTTGCGTTCCAACCCCCTTCCGCGGGGGTATTTTGCAGGCGTGGATTTTACCTTTTTTATTACGATTACCGTGCGCCTTCCGAACCCTTCCGGAAGGTCGTATTTTTCTACTTTTTCAACCTCTCCGCCAAGGGTTTTTATTGCGTTTTCAGCCTCTTTAATCTCTTCGTCGGCATCGCCTTTATAGGCTATAAATCTGCCGCCTATTTTGACGAAGGGAAGGCAGTATTCGCACAAGGTATTCAGCCTTGCAACCGCCCTTGCAGTGGCAATGTCAAACTTTTCACGTAAGAATTTATCTTTTCCGCCGTCCTCAGCACGGATATTGAGAACTTGTACACCGCAAAAGCCCAGGTTATCAACAACGTGCTTCAGATATTCACACTTTTTGCCCGTACTTTCAATTAAAGTAAAGTTTAAATCATCCCTAACAATCTTTAAAGGGACGGAAGGGAAGCCGCCTCCAGAGCCTATTTCGACTACTTTTGCACCCTCTGGGAAGTATTTTTGAGGGTAAATACTGTCAAAAAAGTGCTTAATATACACTTCTTTTTCGTCGGAAATTGCCGTTAAATTGTATTTTTGATTGAATTCCGTTAAAATTTCACTGAACTCGCGAAACTTTTCGGAAAACTGTTCGTATCCTTCAAAAAACATAAGAAAAGTATAACAAATTAATAACTTTTTATCAACCTTTTACTTTTCCACTATCCACTTTATTTTGTGGAAAATCGTTTTTTTGAGGTTTTTTAGGGTTTTGATATAAAAATTTGAGATTTTTTTAACTTTTTGTCCACTTTTTTAGGACTTTTATACAGAAGTTATACAGCGGATATCAACAGTTTTTTGTTTTTTAAATATGCCCTAAAATGCCCTTATTCTGTTGCTTTTTGCCCCGAAATTTGTTATTATACTAGTGAAATTATAAATGCGCGGGGAAGATATGCACATTTCCCCAGCCCCTACTATTATAATTACTAAATAAATC
>JAIDQV010000154.1 GCA_029062045.1 Clostridia bacterium | reverse complement strand
ACTCAACGCCGTGCTTTGTTTCCCGCAAATAATTCCATAGGAGGATAAATTAAATGGAAAAGCAGGAAATTATCGCAAAATACGCTACGAAGGAAGGGGATACCGGTTCACCCGAAGTGCAGATTGCACTTTTAACCGAAAGAATTAACCACCTTAACGAACACCTTAAAGAGCATATCCACGATAACCATTCCCGTCGCGGACTTTTAAAGATGGTTGGCCGCCGTCGCGGTCTTTTAGACTATCTTAAAAGCAAGGATATCGAAAGATACCGTGCTATAGTCGCGGCATTAGGACTCAGAAAGTAACAAAAAGAGCGCGCTTTAACGCGCTCTTTTTTGCTTAAAAAATCGTTCATAGCAAGCGCTATGGACACAAGAAGAAAAGGAGACAGAGATGAACTACAAAGAATTTACACTCAAAGTCGGCGGTAAAGACGTCGTTATCGAAACGGGCAAATATGCCGAGCAAACTAACGGTTCGTGCCTTGTTAGGTGCGGTGAAACCGCCGTTCTGGTTTCGGTATGTATGTCGGCGGCACCTAGAGAAGGTATGGATTTCTTCCCTTTGCAGGTTGATTACGAAGAGAAGATGTTCGCTATCGGCAAAATTCCCGGCGGATTTAAAAAGCGTGAAGGCAGGGCAAGCGATAAGGCAATTTTAACTGCAAGACTTATCGACAGACCTCTTCGCCCGTTATTCCCCAAGGGTCTTTTTAACGACGTAGTCGTTACGGCTCAGGCACTTTCGGTTGAACCCGACGTTTCACCCGAACCCCTCGCAATGATAGGTTCTTCCGTCGCACTTGCAATTTCCGATATTCCTTGGGCTGGTCCCACCGGTTCGGTTGTTGTAGGTATGGTTGACGGTAAGTACGTTATTAACCCTGATTTGGCTCAACGCGCAAAGAGCGCAATTCATTTGAACTTGGCAGGTACAAAGGATGCAATTTTAATGATAGAGGCAGGCGCAAACGAAGTTTCTAACGATGAAATGGTCGGCGCTATTATGTACGGTCATAAAGAAATCCAGAAGATTTGCCAGTTTATCGAAGATAAGATTGTTCCAGTAGTCGGCAAACCCAAACTTGAAATCGAGCTTTATCATGTTCCCGAAGAACTTGACAAGGAAGTTCGCGCATACGCTTCCGCGAAAATAGACTGGGCTATCGATACTTTCGACAGACAGGAAAGAGAAAAGAGGCAGGACCAAGCTGAAAAAGAAATTTTAGAGCATTTTGCCGATATCTATCCCGACAACAAGCGTGAAATTAAGGACAGCCTTTATTACCTCACAAAGGAAAAGGTTCGCGCTAAGATATTCGATAAGGGTATCCGCCCCGACGGAAGAGGTCTTAAAGACGTTCGTCCTATCTGGTGCGAAAAAGGCGTTCTTCCCCGCGCACACGGTTCCGCCGTTTTCACGAGAGGACAAACCCAAACAATTACGACTTGTACTCTCGGCATGCTTGGCGAAGCGCAGAAACTTGAAGGTCTTGATGAAGAAGTAACAAAGAGATATATGCATCACTACAACTTCCCCGGCTACTGCACGGGTGAAGCTAAGGCGCTTCGTTCCCCCGGCAGGCGTGAAATCGGGCACGGCGCACTTGCAGAACGCGCATTGATTCCCGTTCTTCCTGATGAAGATTCTTTCCCTTACGCAATCCGCGTGGTTAACGACATTATGAGCTCTAACGGTTCGTCTTCGATGGCTTCCGTTTGCGGTTCTACAATGGCGCTTATGAATGCGGGCGTTCCCATCAAAAATCCTGTTGCAGGCGTTGCTATGGGACTTATCAAGAACCAGGAAACGGGTGAGTTCAGGGTAATGACCGACATCCAGGGCTTAGAGGATTTCCTCGGCGATATGGACTTCAAGGTTGCGGGTACCGTAAAAGGTATAACCGCAATTCAGATGGACATTAAAATCAAGGGTATTTCGGAAGAAATTATGCACACCGCAATCAACCAAGCAAACGAGGGCAGACAGTTCATTCTTTCTAAAATGCTTGAATGTGTTCCCGAAGTTGCACCTCAGCTTTCCGTATATGCACCCAAAATTCTCAGCTTTGAAATCAATCCCGACAAAATCGGCGACGTTATCGGCAAGCAGGGCTGCGTAATCAAGAAGATAATGGAAG
>JAIDQV010000153.1 GCA_029062045.1 Clostridia bacterium | reverse complement strand
ATGCTCAGGAGTCTCGTGGGCTATGAGCTGTGTATAAGAGTCATGTAAGGAAAGGGTCTGCAAACCCCTGACTCCCCAGTTCAAATCTGGGTGGCGCCTCCAAAAAAACAACCACCTTTCAAGTGTGGTTGTTTTTTATTATTGACTATTCTTTGCGTTCTCGGTATAATAAAATTAAAAAAGGGGGGCGGGTATGCGTTTTAAAAAGATGTTTGCCGTTTTATTCGGCTGTATGATGTTGATGCCGCTTGCAGCGTTTGCCGCGTGCAATCAAAGCGAAGACGATTACCCGTTGGACGGTTTTGACTTAGATGACACCCGAACGTGGTTTGACGAAGAAAAGACCGACTTGCCCACTTTAAAACAGTGCAAAAAAGTTACCGTCGGTATGAGCTTAACCGAAGTAATAAGAAAAATTGGCAAACCTCAAAGAGATATCGCATACGGAGCGATAATATTCCAATTCGATATAGACGACGGCTCGGCTTTTACCGTTTGGTTTGATTCCGAATTATGCGTTCAGTCTGTTAGCTTTGACCAGGAAAGACCCGCCGAATATATATATTTAAACGAGCAGTATCCGTGGATAAACGAGCTAAAAGTTGAAAACATTGAGCAAGTCCGTTATGAGTTTTCTTACACTTGCGTTGTTCCCGGCACTTTTAAAGATATTTATTATTCAACAAACAGCGTTGATATTGAAAATTCCTACAAAGTTTTATTTTCCTCTTTGCCTTTACTTAGCAGGTTTGAAATCACAGACGGCGGCTCTTACGTAAAATACGATTTTAAAACTTCGGACGACAAAACGTATTCTGTTACGATTTACGACCAGATGTGGTTTAACGGTCAGTATTACAGTTCGTTTGAAAAAACCTATAAGTTGAAGTTTTCAGACCTTGATTGCCATTCATTTATTACTTATCCGCCTTATGACGACCAGTACGAAGTTTACGCGTACGGCGACGAAGGCGTTAAAATCGGCGAATACGACGGTTTGGGCGAATTTGAGTTTCAATTAATTGAAGGAGAAATCGATAAAACGCCCGGCTACCGTTTAAAGTGTTTTGAAGAAGATTTATTGATTTTATCCGAAGATTATTTTATGATTGAGCTGGAAGAAAAAAGTTATCTGTTTAAGATAACGGGCGATAAAAGCTTTTCGTTTTTGTTCAATCTTCAATAAAAACAAACCCTCGCTTTTCGGCGAGGGTTTTTCTTATTTCTCTTTCTTTTTAAACCAACTTAAAATTTTATCGGTAACTTTTTTGTTGAACACAACGAATTTATCCCAGAAAAATTCGGTAACAAAGTTTATCAGCATCATCGAGACGGTAATTACCATTTCGTAATTTTTGTCCCAGCCTTCCCCGGCGGCGTCCTTCCAAGCGTTTACTATTGCGTTCGCGCCGAAAGTGGATAGGGGAGCAAACGCACAGTAATAAATAAGCACAAGCACCATCGCAAGCGGAACGTTGTTTGCCGCTTTAAAGGTAAATTTGCGGTTAAACGTAAAGCTCCATACTACTGAAAGAACAAGACCCGTAAGATAGGCTATCCAATAATATTCGCTATCCTCGGACATTAAGCCCGTCCAAGTTGACAGCAAGCCCGTCGTTACGAATTGAATAATCCCGGCAGAAACCATAAACCCCGTAAAAACAAGAAGCTGCAAAAACTGTTGTAGCTTAGTCATCTTTTTGGGAGATTCGACCGCAGGCTCTTCCGCAACGGCAACCGCAGTTTCTTCCGCAGGCTCGGTTTCGGCCGCAGGTTTTTCTTCTAAAATTTCTTCTTCGTTTTCCATAACCGAGTAAAAGTATATTATAGATAATATTAAATGTCAAACAATTAAAAACCCCTGCCCGCGAAGCTATGCGTTTTTGTTATAATACGCATATGTAATTATTATTTTACTTTATAAAAATCCGTGCTATAATAGAAAAAACGAAAGACGGAGGCGGCTATGAATATCTGGCACGACATAGATAAAGAAAGAATTACCGAAAACAAGTTCGAGGCGTTAATCGAAATTCCCAAAGGCAGCAAGGCAAAGTACGAGCTTGACAAAGCAACGGGGCTTCTTCGCTTAGACCGCGTACTTTACACTTCAACGGTGTATCCCGCCAACTACGGATTTATTCCCCGCACGCTTGCGGACGACGGCGACCCTTTGGACGTTCTCGTCCTTTGCAACGAAATCATTTCCCCGATGACCCTGGTAACCTGCATGCCGATAGGCGTTATAAAAATGGTGGACGGGGGCGAGCTTGACGAAAAGATAATCGCCGTCCCGTTGAACGACCCCAACTACAAACATTTTTACGACATAAAGGAATTGCCGCACCACGTCTTCGACGAAATGATGCACTTCTTCGAGGTGTACAAAATGCTTGAACACAAGCAAACCGCCGTAAAAGAAATTTGCCACAAGTACGAGGCAATAGAGATAATAAGAAAGTGCATAGAAAAGTACGACGAAAAATACGGTAAATAATTTGGAGAAAGCTATGAATTACAGAGAAGCATCTTTAAAAAAGCACGGCGAATGGAAGGGCAAAATCGAAACGGTTGTACGCGTACCTGTCGACAGCAGAGAATCGTTATCGCTCGCATACACCCCCGGCGTTGCCGAGCCTTGCATGGCTATTCATAACGACGTGGAAAAATCCTTCGAGCTGACCCGCCGCTGGAATACCGTTCCCGTAATCACCGACGGCACGGCAGTTCTTGGCTTGGGCGATATAGGTCCCGAAGCGGGTATGCCCGTCATGGAAGGCAAGTGCGCACTCTTCAAGGCGTTCGGCAACGTTGACGCATATCCCATTTGTCTCAGAACGAAGGACACCGAGGAAATTATCAATACCATTAAAATAATGGCGGGTTCGTTCGGCGGCATTAACCTCGAAGACATTTCCGCACCCCGTTGCTTTGAGATTGAAACAAGACTTAAAGAAGAGCTTGATATTCCCGTATTCCACGACGACCAGCACGGCACGGCGATAGTTTCGGCGGCTGCGCTTTTAAACGCGTTAAAACTTGCGGGCAAAAAAACCGGCGAAATCAAACTCGTCATCAACGGCGCGGGGGCTGCGGGTATCGCTATCGGCAAATTCCTTTTAAAGCTCGGCGTAAAGAACGTAACCCTCTGTGATTTAAAAGGTATCGTTTGCAAGGGCGAAGAGTGGCTCAATCCTGCGCAGAAAGCTGTTGCCGAAATAACAAACCTCGGCTTACAGCACGGCACGCTTGCCGATGCAATGAAAGACGCGGACGTATTCATTGGCGTTTCGGGGCCTCACTGCGTAACGAAAGATATGGTTAAGTCAATGGCGGAAAAACCCATACTTTTCACCTGCGCAAATCCAGTACCCGAAATCGAGCCCGAAGACGCAAAGGAAGCGGGTGCGTTTATCGTAGGCACGGGCTCTTCCGAACACCCCAACCAGATAAATAACGTTTTGGTTTTCCCCGGACTTTTCCGCGGAGCTTTGGACGTGCGCGCAAATACCGTAAACACCGAAATGATGATTGCCGCGGCAAATGGAATTGCAAACTGCGTTTCTGATAATGAACTTTCCGTAGACTACATTTTGCCCTACGCATACGATAAAAAAGCACACGCAAGTGTTGCAAAAGCCGTTGCGGAGGCGGCTGTTAAAACGGGCGTATCGAAACTGAAAAAATAAAAATAGTTAAAATTAATAAAATGATACGGATTGGAAGTTATAAAAAAGTACTTGATAGCCGTAATAATAGTGTTCGTTATGATGTTTATTTTTACTAATAAATAAGTAGCTGTTTCAAAACGAAACAGCTCTTTTTATGCAACCACTTGATTCTCTCGTTTTAAACCAGCTTATTAGATATATTATATCTTAATTAAATATGTAGATGCGCCTACTTGAAATTATGGCGGGCATTTGATAGAATAATTATGTAGAAATATCCACGAAGAGTATTTACGTATGAACGTTAATCAAGCCGTATATTCTTATCGGATGAAATTGAATTTAAGCAATGGAGATAGAAGATGAAACGAGGCGATGTTATAAGGTATATTGAGATGTCAATGGAAGAGGGATTTTCTATCCAGCGCGGCATGAACTACAACGTCAGCAATAAAGAATACGGCATTATTTTAATGAGTGTTCGTAGCAATGCTCCCTATGCGGATCGATTTGAAGACAACGGCACAACCATTATTTATGAGGGTCACGATGTTCAAGCGAACTATTGCCCAAAAGGAAAGGATCCGAAGGAAGTAGACCAGCCTATGACTCTTCCCTCTGGGACGTTGACAGAAAACGGCAAGTTCTATCAATCGGCACTTAGGTATAAATCTACGGGCATTTCTAAAACGATTAAAGTCTATGAGAAAATTAAAGACGGAATATGGGTATACAACGGCTATTTCCGTTTGACTGATGCGTGGATTGAAAAAGCCGGCATACGTAATGTCTTCAAATTCAAACTTGAGATGATAGATGAAGATTATGGCGCCGCCGCTTCGGGCGAACCAACTGTTTTAGAATTAGAGCACAATAGACTTATTCCCACGCAAGTAAAAGTTGAAGTTTATATACGCGATAAGGGTAGGTGTGTGTATTGTGGTTCAGATGTGAACTTACATTACGACCATATACTTCCTTTTTCTAAGGGAGGCTCATCTACAACAGCAGCAAATATTCAGCTTCTCTGTGCAAAGTGTAATCTTAGAAAACACGATAATATTGAGTAAGGTAATGGCATATGAAAAAAGTTAAGCCGTTCGTGGAAGTAGTAGCGGCGTTGATATGGGATAATGATAAATTTTTGATTTGTCAACGCCCTGCAAATAAAGCGAGAGGGTTGTTGTGGGAGTTTGTCGGCGGTAAAGTTGAAGAGGGCGAAACGCATGAGAAAGCTCTTATACGTGAGTGTCAAGAAGAGCTTGCAATTACAGTCACGCCGCACGAAGTTTTTATGGAAGTTATGCACGAATATCCCGATATTACGGTACACCTAACTTTGTTTAACTGCACCATATTCAATGGGCAACCTCAACTTTTAGAGCATAACGATATCAAATGGATTACCTCAGACGAAATTTCAAATTATGAATTTTGTCCCGCGGATGTGGAAATCTTGAAGGCTATTAAAAAGAAATAAATTGCCGTATAGTAAATAATAAGTACAAGCCCGACTGATATACTCAGCCGAGCTCTTTTTATGCAACCGAAAAAATTTTTTAAATTATTTTTTCCAAACTGTTGACTTTTTGAATTTAGTCGCTATAATCGTATTAACATTCGTAAAGGAGGTAGTTATGAAAAATCCCGACACCGTGATATGGAAAACCCAAATCCCCAAAAAACTGTACAACAAAATAAAATATTACTTTAAACAGTTTGGCGGTTCGCGTGCCGATTTCCTTGATTTCGGAATCGACGCATTAGTAATTAAATATCAATTTCACCACTACGAAGTAATACCCGAACCCGAAATTTTGTACCGTTTCAGTGAAGAGGACGAGGCAAATTTAGTCGGCTGGCAAGTGGCAATAGGCGAGAACGTAGTGCGTGGTTACAACGATTTTATGATGAGGTACGGTCTTACGGGCAGGGACGTCCTTGCGGCGGCGCTATATCAAAACAGGGGGAAATAAACGTAAATGAAAACCGACAAACACATTATCGACAAGCGCTACGAAGACAAGCATAAAGAGGAACGCAAAGCCGCCCACGCCGTTTGGGGAACTTCCATGCGGCGGGAAGACTTTGAAGAACTCAACAAGTTCCTCAAAAAAAACCGCATACCCAAAGTCACTCTAATCTACGCAGGTTGGGCAGCGCTTAGGGAACAATACAAAGATTAATTGCATATAAAAAGCCGTCGGTTTCGTGTTGAAACAGACGGCTTTTTACTTTCCGGTTTTAATTATTTTTTATATTAGCAATTTTAGAATCTACATAAGCCCATTCTTCGTCGGTAATACCCCATAATTGGCATAAATATTCGTCCGTATATTGCCTATCATATTTTCCCAAATCGGGAATAAACTTGAAATTCTTTTTGGTCACGTCTTGCGAAACAACTGACTGCAATAATAAAAACCTTACAAGTTTAGTGAAAACATAAGACTTATAATTCAAAACCTCTTCTTGCGTATCAAAAGCACCTAAAACAATAAATGATTCTGTACAACACTCTCCGGGTTTAGCTATTATTGTGTTGCCATCATAGTAGAAGCCTACGGGTTTAGAAAAATCCGTCTGTCCCGCAATTGGTGATTTAGGCGCAAGCATTTTCCATTTGTTTAACAAATTGCGAGAATCGTCTATATCATTTGAATCCGCATATTTAAGACCGATCTTCTGAATAAACCAACAAGGAATACCGTTATTTTTTGGACTGTAATTTGTCGGTAAACCAAAAGGTTTTCTTGACGAAACAACATCACTTAACGATTTACAAGATTTATTCCAAGCGGAAACTTTATTTACTATAGCAACAGCATTATTGCTTCTTATAAATGTTGTATATTCATTTAAGCTACGTTCACAAAATGAATAATTGGTACCATCAAAATTAGAAACTAAACATTTACCTTTATTATCTCTATCCCAAAGAAAATAACATACGCCGCCAGCAACATCAACGCCGGGGAAAACATCTCTAAAATTTTCATAGTCATATAAGTGACGAAGGCTTGTATCGCTTAACATGCTTTCCCTAAAGTCATCCAAACCTTTACCACCCGTAAACCAGCGAGAAGGTAGAATCATAGAGAAATATGCCGGATTGATTTTTTTAGATAGTTCAACATATTTATTGTATATCGGGGATGCACTCATACCATGACCACCATCTGTCTCTTGATAGGGCGGATTGCCGACTATTGCATCGAATTTTATCATTTCGTCTCCTTTGGCTGGATTATCGCTTAAACTTATTTCGCTGAAATTTTTCTTTTGTAATATAATTCTCTTTATTTTTCCGTAATCTAAATCTTTGCCGCTTTTAATACCCAGCAAATCCGTCGCAATAAACTTTGTTGCTATGTTGTCCGTATTCAAACCCAACATCTTATACAGCTTGCGCGTCAACTCATAGCATATCGGTGATTTCGGAATAGTGTATATCAAATTTTTGATTACGTCCGCCCCTATGCCGAGGGATAACGCCCTCTTATAAACAGCGGCGGCAAACTCGCCCGAAGTGCCCGCAATATCCAATATGCGTCCGTTTTTGCTTGCTACGTCAAGCATAAAACCGTCGGGCAATAAACCGACCATATCGTCGCAAATTTTTGACGGCGTTACTACAATGGCGTCTCCGAGCTTGCCGAATTTATTTGCGGCTATGTCCGCTTTTTCGAGAGGCGAAAGTTTCTCGTCGTGCGCTAAATTACTTAAATCTTGAATTTTATAATCAAGCTGCCTCAGCACCCACTTGTTGTGACCGTTGAAAAGTGTAAGAATGGCTTTGTCAAGGCCCAGGTTTTTCGCAATTCTTGCGTTGTCGGGCAAATCCATTTTATCTATAATGTCTTTTACCGATATAACTTTATCGTCCGTAATAAAAGCAAACAGTAAAATCTTAGTATAGTAGCTCTGAATTTTCTTTGTAAAACTTATCTGTTCCCTCTTTTCGTCGGGGACGTTTGTTTCCGATTGACTAGGATGAGTAGTGGGGGTATCATCGTCTCCTGTTTCGGTGTCGGGCGTGTCAATAATATCGCCGTCGTCATCGTCCAAGCCTTTATGTGCGGGAAGGGCTAAGCCGTTTTTAGAGCCTATTTCATTCTCTTTTTCTATTGTACTTCTCACCAAATCGTATTTGAGAATATCCAAATCCACAGGGGTATCAAGCGCTTCTTCCTTGATGCCCTTGTCTTTTTTGTAATTGCTTACCGCTTCTAAAATATCCGTTGCCGAAACTTGTACAATTTTGTCCTTGTTTAAGCGTACGATAGGGGAGATGCGCAACTCTTCCGCCAAACGCTTTCCTAATTCCGAGTTTCCCGCTTCGTCTACGTTTACGTTATAGATTTGCGCTTTTTTCTCTTGCATTAAAAACATTCTGTCAGGGTAGAAATCCACTAACAGGGTTTGGGGCTTCATATTGTACTTAATACTGTCGCCGTTGCCGTCGACGTAGGTTTTTATGTATTGGTTCTGCAAGCGGAAAATGGCTTGGTCGTACTCTTGCGGCGAGGCGGTGTCTTTAAGGTAAAGCATAGTATCCCATTCGGGAACGGTGCTGCCCGTCAACATTCTGTTTACGGTAAGCGTAACAGTCTTTTTATCCGCGCTTTCGCAGTCTTTGATTTTTTGCTTGATGTTGTCGGGGGTCTTATAAACCTTTCCGCTGTCCACGCCCGAAATATTTATTATCTCGTAACCGCCTAAATTTTTGAATTTGTCACGGTTGGTAGCAATCAGCGTTTCAAGTGCGTCACAAGAAGCACAGTAGGGCAAAACTACGACGATATGTCTGCACATCTTGCCTAACTTGATTTTGTCGTAATCGAGGAAGCCCAACAGCTCGTCATCGCCTTTACTGCCGTCGATAACTTGCAACAGCTCTAAAACTTCTTGCTCGTAAACAAATTTTTTATGCTTTCCGTCATTTGTTTTTCTGACCGACTGCGGTTTTAACAGCGCGGAAAAGGCGTAGGCCACGCCGCTTTTTTTAAGCTCTTCCAACCGCCTGCGCGAAGATTCGTTGGGGTTAAACGCAAACCTAACCATTTGAGGGAAACCGTAGTAAGGGTTGTCCCATTCTTTAAAGTCATCGTCTAAAACGTGGGCTCTGTCCCAGGCTTCCTGGTCTTGAACAATATCCGTAAACTGATAAAACGCAATTCTGTCTTCATCGCCGAATTCGCTGCCCATTAAAATTTTATAGGGCGTACCCGATAAATGGATACGGATTTTTGCGGAAAGCTCTTTATTTACAATCTCGTTGTAATTTTCAAGGGTTAGGGACTCTTCCTTGGACAACTTTTCGTCAATGTCCTTTTCAAGCCCGTGCGACTTTAACACTTCGCCGTATTTTTCCGCGCGGGCGCCGAAATGAGTTTCGTCAATAAGCAGCAAATCTATTTGCTGGGCAAACAAATCTTTATGCTTTTCTTTAATATCCTCGCCCTGCAAATCTTGCAGCGTTAAGAAAACAACAACTTTTCTGCCCGACGCCAATTTGTTTGAAATTGCGTTTTCGTCTTCGAGTAAACTTTTGCTGTAAAGAAAATCGTAATCTGCAAATTTAACGTGGCTCTCGACCGTTCTTTTCCATTCGCGCAAAACGTCGGCTTTTGCCGAGGTTACAACAACCAGCTTTGCGTCCATTTCCACGGCGCAGCACATCGCGGTGAAGGATTTACCGAAACGCATTACGGCGTACATCAACAAATTCGTCCTGCCGTTAGCGACAGCTGTTTTAAACTTCTCTACGGTGTCTTTTTGGTTGGGGCGCAACTCGAAAAACTGATTGCGCACAAACGTAAACTCTTCCGACTGATGGCTGTCTACGTTATAGTACTGATATTTTTGTGTGCCGCCGCGGTAATCGTCCTCAATATCTTTAACTGCTTCCCCGATGTCTTCAACGGTCGCGTCCTTGAAAAACTCGCACGAATAAAAGACGCCTGCCGGCAAACCGTCTTTTTGCAAGCGTAACCTTTGCTTATTGAGTTCCAAAAATTTATGAACGGAAAAATCTCTGAAATACGAGTCGTCTATTACCGCCGATTTCTCGAATACTTTTTGCAAATCGTGATAATGCGTCCGCCATTCGTTCAAACGGACGGCAACGGGGCGGTAGGTATCCCCGACTTTTAAAAAGTTGGGGAAAGTATTGGTGGAAAACGCGTAAATATGCGGTTGGACCCGTCCGTATATTATTCCGTCTATTACCGAGGTGTCTATATTCATTTGTTTTTCCCCAAAAGCGATATAAACTTAACCGCACGTTTGGTTTCCCAGTTTTTAATTTTACAGTAAATGCCGTTATGCTTGTGCGGCTTGTTTTTCGCGCACCCCAAACAAATTTTCGGCGTCGGCTTTTCATCCAACATAGAAAGCTGAACTTCGGTTTCGTTTATGCAACTGTCGGGAACTACGAATTTCAGCCCGTCCATTTGCCAGATATTCCAAGAAATAATCTCGGCTATTTCCGTCAGCTGCCGCAAGCTCGGTTCTTTTTTAAACTTGAATTTATAAAAGTCGGTAAAGGTATACAAAAGGTTTACTCTGGCAAGTAAAACGTTGTCGCCTTGCCACTCGTAACCGTAAACAGACTGAAAGGCTTTAACCGCCCAAGAGTACCACTCGGCTTTATCGTCAACGTTTTCGCAAATAACTCGTAGTTTTCTGTCAAGCAGCCCTATTCTGTCGGGCACGGCTATTTCGTTTCCGGTTACGGTATCGTATCGGCTTGCAATGTAGGGGGCCTCGCCGCAGGTTATTTCAAGCCGGATAGCCGTTACGTAGTCTTGCCAGGTCTTGCCGCCCGTTAAAGAAAAATCTATATGCTTTTTATTGGTTTTCCAGGATTTACCGCGTTCCACGTTAAACGCGCCGTCAAACCCGAACCAAGCGTTGTCAATCAAATTGTTCTGATTGTTGCAAATCCAGGAGGGGGTACAAACTTCGGCTTTACCGCGTATGCGCGATTGCTGTTCGTCTTTGGATTTATTAACGCTCGGCTTTATAATCTCGCCGTTCTTCCCCGTAATCAAAGACGGCAAAATAGGCTTATTGCTGTTGTACAATAAACCGAACTGCGCATAATGTTCCGTCGCCCATAAGATATTGCTTTTCGTAGTGTTATCTTTAAGAAGAATATCAAGCAACTTGTTATCAAGATTGGATATGTAGTTTTCTTTAATATCAACTTGATTAGCCATATAAAGTCATTATAACAAATTTCGACGTTTAAAGCAATAGAAAAGACAGCAAAAAATTCCCATAAATCCAAAAAGAGAGGAAGCAATATTCTTCCTCTCTTTTTGGTGCCGCTGGCCGGACTTGAACCGGCACGGTATTTCTACCGAGGGATTTTAAGGCTGAAATAACAGTTAAAACACACAATATATAGTGGTTTTTGAAAATAAAACTTCCTATATATTGTGCCATTTTTATTATTCCCCCAATCCCCCCAATTTTAAAATGAATAAAACATCAATCTATTTTCTTGATTAGTAATCTCTTATAATAATTCTTATAAAAATTACGCATAGAACCAAAAAAATTTGTTTCCGATTTGGTGTTTTTATTTTTATGTATTTTTTTGTTTT
>JAIDQV010000152.1 GCA_029062045.1 Clostridia bacterium | reverse complement strand
GCCCTTCGGCGTATTCGGTGGGGAAGTTGTTGCCGTCTGAAACTTCTTTATAAATTGCGTTTACGAAAATCATCATCTGAGAAATTGCGGTGTTGATTTTCATTGCTTCGTAATCTTCGGTAACTTTTTTTACGGTTTGATGATAAATTTTTTCAAGGTTTTTGTTGGGTGCAGGGGAGATAACTTCAAGTTCACAGTACAGTCTGTGTATTCTGTCAATGAACTTTTTCACGCCCTCAATGTTTGCGGTAGACCAAGGTTTGCTATCTGCAACGGGCCCCATAAACATTTCATACATTCTTAGTACGTCCGCGCCGTAATCGCGCACAATATCGTCGGGATTGATTACGTTGCCGAGCGACTTTGACATTTTGTTGCCGTCCTCGCCTAAAATAAGCCCTTGATGATACAGTTTTTTAAAGGGCTCTTTATAGGGTACAAGACCTTTGTCGAAGAGGAAGTTATTCCAGAAACGAGAATACAGTAAATGGCCTACCAAATGCTCCTTGCCGCCCATGTAAAAATCGACGGGGAGCCAATATTTCATTAAGTCGTAATTAGCAAATTCTTTATCGTTATGGGGGTCGCAATATCTTAAAAAGTACCAACTTGAACCAGCCGAGCCGGGCATAGTGGTCGTTTCGCGCTTGCCTTTGATGCCGTTATAATTGATATTAACCCATTCTTTTGCGTTTTCAAGAGGTGCGTTGCCGCCGTGCGCTTTGTAATCCTTCATCTCGGGAAGAACAAGTGGAAGCTCAGCATCGTCAAGAATGGCAACTTCACCGTTTTCAAGGTGAACGACGGGAAGGGGCTCGCCCCAATATCTTTGGCGGGCAAAAATCCATTCGCGTAGTTTATAGGTTGTGGCTTTCTTGCCACAGCCTTTTTCTTCAAGCCAAGCTGCCATTTTGTCTATAGCTTGCTGCTTGTTCAAGCCGTTCAAAAAGTCGGAGTTAATGTGCTTGCCGTCGCCCGTAAACGCTTCCTTTTCAATATCGCCGCCTTCAAGCACGGGGATAACGGGAATATTGAATTTTTTTGCAAACTCATAGTCGCGCGTATCGTGTGCAGGCACCGCCATAATTGCGCCTGTACCGTAAGAGGTAAGAACATAGTCGGAAATAAATACGGGAATTTTATTGCCGTTTGCGGGATTTATGGCGTATGCGCCCGTGAACGCGCCCGTCTTTTCCTTGTTGAGCTCGGTTCTTTCCATATCCGACTTACTTGCGCAAACTTTTTTATAAGCCTCAACGGTAGCCTTGTTGTCGGGTGTGGTAATCTCATCAACCAGCTTGTGTTCAGGCGCCAGAACGCAATACGTTGCGCCGAAAAGAGTATCACAGCGCGTAGTAAACACGGTGAACTTTTTGTCCGTGCCGTCAACCTTGAAATCAATTTTTGCGCCTACGGATTTGCCTATCCAGTTCCTTTGTGCAATTTTTGAAGGTTCGGGCCAATCAAGTTCTTCAAGTCCTTCCAAAAGGCGCTCTGCATACTTGTTTATATCGATAACCCATTGCTTCATATTTTTGCGAACAACGGGGTAGCCGCCGCGTTCCGACTTGCCGTCAACGATTTCATCGTTGGCAAGCACGGTGCCAAGCTCTTCACACCAGTTTACAGGCGTTTCAACGTAGCGGGCAAGTCCTTCTTTCATCAGCTGCTTAAAAATCCACTGCGTCCATTTGTAGTACGAGGGGTCGCAAGTTGAAATTGTCTGGTTCCAATCGTAGGAAAGTCCCAACATTTTAAGTTGTTTAATAAAATTTTCAATATTTTTCTGTGTAAAAGTTGCAGGATTATTGCCGGTTTTTATAGCGTATTGTTCGGCAGGCAAGCCGAAACTGTCAAAACCCATAGGGTGAAGGACGTTATAGCCCTGCATCCTTTTCATTCTTGCAAGAATATCCGTTGCGGTGTAGCCTTCGGGATGACCAACGTGCAGACCCGCGCCCGAAGGATAAGGGAACATGTCCAAAACGTAATATTTGGGTTTAGAAAAATCGTGTAAATCGGTGTGGAAAGTTTTGTTTTCGTCCCAATACTTTATCCATTTTTTTTCTACATTGTTAAAATCAGTATAAGCCATAACGCTTGCCTCAAATCGTTTTCTTTCAATTATAACCAAAAGTGAAAAAAATGGCAAATATTTTTGTTGACAAAAGGGTTTTATTGTACT
>JAIDQV010000151.1 GCA_029062045.1 Clostridia bacterium | reverse complement strand
GTAAAAGGAAAGGGCGGGCGTTTAGAAAACGCCCGCCCTTTAAAATTGTAAATGGAAATCTGGTTAATTGTACTCATAGTAGTTTTGGTAGTTTTGCTAATTCTTTTAACACTGGCATATTTGGCTTACAGGGTTGCATTCTGGAAAAGATACGATAAAAACCCTCTTTTAAAGTACTACACGGCGGAAGATTTTAATCTTACTTCCGAAAATATCGAAATAGGCAAACTGCGCGGTATAATCTATCAAAAAGACGACGCACCAAAGAGAGATGATGTTGTAGTTTTTGTTCACGGAATGGGCCCCGGGCATATCGCTTACACTACCGAAATTTCCTATTTCTGTAACCTGGGATATACCGTTGTTGCGGTAGATAGCCTAGGCTGCAACCTTTCGGGCGGCAGAAATATAAAGGGAATGTATGAGGGCGTTAAAACCGCAGTTGCCGCGATAGACTACGCGCGGGCGCACTTCCCTGAAAAAGAGGTATATCTTGTCGGGCATAGCTGGGGCGGATATTCCGTTCTTTGTGCTTCCAAAAGAAGAAAGGTTGAAAAAGTCGTTGCGATAAGCGCGCCAAACTCGCCCGTTAAAACAATTTACGGCGGCGCGGCAAGCGTTATTACAAAGCCTGTCGCGGCAATTTTGTGCCCCTTCTGGTGGCTTATTAATTTTCTTTTGTTTGGGGCGCACGGCAACGCAAATGCAATAAAATGCGCCCGCAAAAATCAAACGCCAACACTTTTAATTCACGGTGATAAAGATAACATTGTATCGCCGTCAAAAGCGGTGTTTTACAAAACCTACGGCGAGAACGTAAGCAAGTATCTTGCGGAAGGTAAGGCGCACAATCCGTACAATACCGTTGCCGCAGAAAAGAAGCTAGCCGAACTTCAAGCCGCGCTTGTAAACTCTTCAAAAATGACGGAAAGTGAAAGGATTGACTATTTTGCCCACTTCGATTATAAAGCCGCCACCGAAGAGGATGAAGTGGTTATGCAAGCAATTTCCGACTTTTTAAATTAAATAAAATAAAATTTATCCCCCGCGAATTTTCGCGGGGGATTTTTTACGCCTTAACGCGGCGAACGCTTTTATATTATGTTTGATATGTGGCTCTTAAGATGCTTGGTTAAGCGGAACGCTTATTCTTTGCCTGCGAGCTTCTTGTAGCCTTCAAGCCTTGCCCTTGCGGATTCTTCCGTTTTCTGGAACAATTCGTTAGCAACTTCCGCACCCTGGGTTTTAACAAGCGAAGCGTATCTTGTTTCGCCTGCAAGGAATGCCTGGTAGTCGCCCGTAGGGTCTTTACTGTCAAGCATGAACTTCTCACCGTCGGGGTTGTATCTGTAAAGCTGCCAGTAACCGCAGTCAACAGCCGCCTTTTCTTCAAGCTGGCTCTTGGTCATATTGATGCCGTGGTTGATGCAAGGAGCATAGCAGATAATAAGCGAAGGACCGTGGTATGCTTCGGCTTCGGTCAACGCTTTAAGAAGTTGTGCGGGGTTAGAACCCATTGCGCACTGTGCAACGTAAACGTAGCCGTAGGACTTAGCTATCATGCCTAAATCCTTCTTCTTAACTCTCTTACCTGCGGAAGCAAACTTAGCAACTGCGCCGATGTTGGTTGACTTGGAAGCCTGGCCGCCCGTGTTGGAGTAAACTTCGGTATCGAGAACGAGTACGTTTACGTCCTCACCGCTTGCAAGCACGTGGTCCAAACCGCCGTAACCGATATCGTAAGCCCAGCCGTCGCCGCCGAATATCCAAATGGACTTCTTAGCAAGGCAGTCTTTGTCTGCAAGTATTTCTTTAACAAGCGCGTCAGCTTCGCAACCGCAGTCGTTGCACTGTTCAAGTGCTGCTACAAGCTCTGCGGAAGCCTTCTTGGAAGGCTCTCTGTTGTCGAATGCTTTAAGGTAGTTCTGGCAAAGTTTCTTGCCGTCGCCGCCCCAAAGTTCAGCGAGCTTAGCAACCTTTTCTTTGATTGCGTTTCTTCTTGCGGAGTAAGCAAGGTTCATGCCGTAGCCGAATTCCGCGTTGTCTTCGAAGAGGGAGTTAGCCCAAGCGGGTCCGTGTCCCTTCTTGTTGGTGGTGTAGGGGCATGTGGGTGAAGAACCGCCGTAAATTGACGAGCAGCCCGTTGCGTTTGCAACAACCATATCTTCACCGAAGAGCTGGGTTATAACTTTAACGTAAGGTGTTTCGCCGCAGCCTGCGCATGCGCCGGAGAACTCAAAGAGAGGAGTAGCGAACTGGCAACCTTTAACGGTCTCTTTCTTGAACTTGGAAGTATCAACTTCGGGAAGTTCAACGGTGTATTCCCAGTTCTCAGCTTCGCCCTTTTCAAGCGACTGAGCAAGAGGAATCATCTTAATTGCACCGCCGTCCTTTACAGGGCAGACGGTAGCGCACACGCCGCAACCCATACAGTCGAGGGGTGAAACCTGCATCTTGTATTCGTAACCGGCAAGACCGATTGCAGCTTTGCCGACAAGCGTTGCAGGCTTTTCGGAGCCTTCCGCAACAAGCGCGGGTCTTAAGCATGCGTGAGGGCACACGAACGAGCAAGTGCCACACTGGATACATTTGTCGATATCGATTTCGGGAACGAGAACGGCAACGCCGCGTTTTTCGTACTTAGTCGTGCCCGTAGGAACGTGTCCGTCTGCATTGAACTGCGAAGATTTAAGTTTGTCGCCTTCAAGGTAGAGGATAGGTTTGATAATTTCCTGATAGTAAGCGTTATCTGCGCCCTTAACCATTTCTGCGCCCGTCTTTGCTTTTGCCCAAGCAGCGGGAACTTCGATTTTAATAAGGTTGTCGCCTGCCGCGGAATCGATTGCGTTGTAGTTCATCTGGACTACCGCGTCGCCCTTTCTGCCGAACGATTTCTTAGCCATATACTTCATATATTCTATAGCTTTGTCATAGGGCATAATCTGGG
>JAIDQV010000150.1 GCA_029062045.1 Clostridia bacterium | reverse complement strand
AATAATTTATATGTAAAATTGCTTGATTTATTTTTATGCAAGTAGTATAGTGTAACGCGTAATCTAATTTTTGAGGTAAAAACATTATGAAAAAATCAGTTTTGGCAATCGCCGCGGTAGCTGCTGCGGCAACATGTGCATTCGGTATGACCGCATGCAACAAGGACGACACCATTTACGTTGACACCAACGCATACTTTGCACCCTTTGAATATTATGACGCAGATCTTAATATCACAGGCGTTGACATTGAAATAATGAATAAGGTCGGTGAAAAACTCGGTAAGAAAGTTGTATTCGAGAACACTGACTTCGACGTTATTATCGATAACGTTTCTTCCGGCAAGAAGTACGACTGCGGCGCGGCAGGTATTACCATTACCGACGAGCGCATGGAAAAGGTTGACTTTTCAAACCCCTACTTCACTTCCGTTCAATACGCAATTTTCCCCGCAAGTGAAACCGTTACCTCTTATCAGGACGGCTCTGTGAACTACGTTCTTTGGTCTGCACTTGCAGGCAAGAAAATCGGCTATCAGCGCGACACTACGGGTGATATTTACGTAAACCTTGAAATCGAAGGCGAAGAAGGATACACAGGACAATTACAGAACGCTACAGGTACGACAGGTACCGGCTATGATAGCGCACAGCTTGCTGTAGACGCAATAAACGCGAATCAGATGGACGTAGTAGTTGTTGACAAGCTGCCTGCCGAATACATAGTTAAAAACAATAACGGTTACAAATGCTACGCACTCTACTACCCTGCAAGCGCAGATGCAACCGCTACCAAAGATTTCCCTACCGAAGAACAGTACGCTATTTGCGTAACGAAAGGAAACAAGGAACTTTTGGACGCAATAAACGCAGTTCTTGACGAACTTGGTGAAGAGGGCATTAACGCACTGGTATCCAAACATCTTGGATTATAAGATAATCAATTTCAGCAACGACGGGAACTGCTTTTAATGCAGTTCCTTTCGTGCTTTACGGAGATAATATGATTAGCTGTTTATCGGCAGGCTTTTTTGAGAATATCGGTAAAATATTTTCAAGCGGAGCTTATTTGAAAATGATTGGTCAGGGCTTTCTGACTACTCTTATCGTATCGGCGGGTGCGGCGGTTGTCGGTCTTTTGCTCGGCACACTTGTCGCAATGGTCAGAATACAGCCCAAAGGCAACAAATGGTTGGTCGTTCCCCGAATAATATGCGACGTTTATACCACTATCGTACGCGGAACACCTATGGCTTTACAGCTGTTTATTATGGCGTTTGTAATTTTTGCAATTCGCGGCTTTCCTATGGAAGTAACGGCAATAATTGCATTCGGCATAAACAGTGGCGCGTACGTTTCGGAAAACATCCGTGCGGGGCTTCTTTCGGTTGATAAAGGTCAGACGGAAGCAAGCCGCGCACTTGGCGTAGGCACCGGTTATACGATGGTTAAAATAGTTATTCCACAAGGAATGAAGAACGTTATACCTGCAATCGGTAACGAACTTATCGCACTGATTAAAGAAACCTCTATTGTAAGTATGATTGGTATGGTCGACCTTACGGCAGTGGCAAAAATTATAGGTTCGGGACAAAACCTTGCAACCTACCTTGCACCTATGTTGGTAGTCGCGATGTTCTATCTGGCAATAGTTTATCTTTTAACTCTTGTCATTAAACTTATTGAAAGGAGGTTGAGAAAGGGTGAACGACGTTAAAGAACCTAAGGTTAAAGAATACAAAGCAAAATACTTAAATAAGCGCACCGTACCTATTGAGCCCTTCGACCCCGAAGCCCTTTTGGAAGTTCAGCACCTTTCCAAAACTTACGGTCATTTAAAGGTTTTAGACAACATCAGCGAAAAGATTTACAAGGGCGAAAAGATTGCGATAATAGGACCTTCGGGCAGTGGTAAAAGTACTTTCCTCCGCTGTTTGAATATGCTTGAAGACCCGACGGACGGATACGTCTTCTTCGAGGGAAACAACCTTTGCGATTTAAAGGTTGACATCAACGTTCAAAGGCGCAGAATGGGAATGGTTTTCCAGGCCTTCAATTTGTTCAACAATATGACCATTTTGAAGAATATAACCTTTGCCCCCGTTCACGTACAGATGCAGGAGCTTGGAAAACTTAAACGGCTGAATCTGAAAATTAAAATTTGTAACCTCTTCAAAAAGAAGGATTGCAAAGCCCCTCTTATGCCCGTTGAAACCAACAAAAAGAAGATTAAAGCCGAGGCGGAAGAAAACGCTATGCGCCTTTTAAAGCGCATAGGGCTTGAAGAAAAGGCAAACGTTTACCCTTCCACTTTGTCCGGCGGACAGAGGCAAAGAATTGCTATCGTCCGCGCCCTTGCGATGAACCCCAAGGTTATGTTGTTTGACGAGCCCACCTCCGCCCTCGACCCCGAAATGGTCGGCGAAGTTTTAAACCTTATAAAGGAACTTGCGGACGAGGGAATGACTATGGTTATAGTTACCCACGAAATGGGCTTTGCGAGGGAAATTGCAACGCGCGTTCTGTTTATGGACGGCGGCAATATCCAAGAACAAGGCTCGCCCGAAAAGATTTTCGGAAACCCCGAAAA
>JAIDQV010000015.1 GCA_029062045.1 Clostridia bacterium | reverse complement strand
CAAATACCGCTTCGAGTAAAACGGAAACTTGCGTTCCCCCAAGGCGGACCTAGCGGACGCAGACGCCAACCGTATCAAGGGCGAAGCCGGCAACGATATCGAGCTTGAAATTTACGGCAAAGAAATCAACGCCCGCGACGAGCATTACACCGCAACGGCAGAATTGCCCGAAGGTTACGCATTGGCAGACGGTTCCAAGACGGAATCTAAGGATTACTACATCACAAAAGCTACTTTCCAAGTAACTTGGGTAGTCGGAACGTACGATAAGGATAACGAAGAGTTTACCAATATCTTAACGGCTGACGGAAACGGCAAGTACGCTTGGGATTACGGCGATGATATAACCGTAAAGGCTTACAGAGAGGTAACGAACGACGAAGGCGAAGTAACCAAGATTTACCTTGAAGTAATCGGCTTCGAAACGGATGCGGGAACTCATACGTTAAACTTAATGCAGAGCGAAGGCAACTACCAGATTGAGGCAGGCTACGAGTCGTTGACGTACACAATCAATACCAAGTTGGTATATGTCGTTTGGGACGAGGAAGACGGCTACGACAAAGAAAATGATACTTACAGCTGGTTGTACGACGGCAAGTCGCACGCGCCTACTGCATACCTTGCGGAAATGGTTGACGGCGAGCTTCAACCCATCACGGTAAACGGCGAGAAAATCAAAGTTAACGTCAACGGAGAGGCTACAGAAATCGGCAAGAACTATAAGGCAGTGGCGGTTGATACCTTCGTTAACTATCACTTCGATGAGACTAAACCCGAAGCATACACTAAGGAATTCTCTATTCTTGCAAACGAGCTTAGCGACTTCGAGTGGGTAGCATCTAAGGATGCACAAGTTTCCGAAGACGGCAAAACGTTTACTTACGAATACGGTAAGACGGGCGTTCCCGAGCCTACTTCAAGCGTTAAGGACCTTCAGTTCACCGTAACTATAACCGGCGACGACGGAGAGGTTCTTGCAATCACCGAAGTCGGCACCTACACGGTAACCGCAACCTCGCGTGACAGCAACTATCAGATTCCCGACGAGTGGAAGACGATAACTGTTATCGTAACTCCTCAGACGATTGATATCAAGTGGGAAAACACCGAGCTTACCTACAACGGTGGAAAGCAGATGCCTACCGCGTACTATCTCGCAGCGGGCAACAGAATCGACCTCAAGGTAACGACAAACGTCGAAGCAATAGCCGTCGGTGCAGATTATGTAGCAACCGCGGAATTCAAGGATGGTACGACCAACTCCAACTACAAACTTCCCGATGACCCCACGACGACATTCAAGATCGTTGAAAAGGAAATCACGGTTGTTTGGCCTGAGAATTGGGAACATCCCGAGTACGACGGAACAGAAAAATTCCCCGTTCCCTCTATCGTAATAAAGGATATGACGGAGGATGAGCGCGACAACGTCAAAGTCGTTTACGAAATCAAAGCAAAAGACGGCGACGAAGTGCTTGCAGGCACCGACCACGAAAAGTACAAGGGCGTTATTAACGCAGGCAACTACGTAATGACCGTTAAACTTGACGGCGATGCGGCAGGCAACTACAAGCTCGGCAATGCGGAATTCCCCTTCACAATCAAGAAGAAGGCGCTCACCGTAACAGCAACAATTGATGGCGATAGTACCGAAATTGAGTACGGCAGCCCGATTCCTACTTACGATGCAACCTTCAAAGGCGATATTGAGGGCGACGCAGAGCTTATAAAGGAAATTAAGGGTAAGATAGACGAATGGCTCAGCTGCTCGTATATCAACACCTCAATCCCCGGCGAGTATACTATTAAACTTGACGAGTTGTGGCTCAGCAAGCACCTTCCCAACTACGATGTTACGGCTGAAAACGGTACTCTTACCGTAAAGGCAAAGGCTAACACAGTTATTTGGGTAGGCGAAAACAATGAAGACCTTAAATTCGTGTACGACGGCGAAGCAACCTTACCTACCGCGTACTACGTTGACGAACAAGGCAAGACGCATAAACTTACGGTTGCACTTGCAGAACTCGTTGACGGCGAGTACGTAGTAAAAGACGGCGAAGCTATCAACGTCGGCACCTACTTAGCGGTAATCGTTGACGAAGAAGGCAACGTAATCGACGCGGGCAACGACACTTACGAGTTCACAAATTACTTCACGGAATTCGAGATTGTTCAGCGCAAAATCACCGTAAACGTGAAAGACTTAACTTACACCTACGGCGACTTAACCCAAAAAGGTATTGAAGAAGATGGGCTTCTCGGTTATGAACTTGCTTGGACTTACGGCGGAACCGAACCCGTACAGGGCGACGTACTCGGTATCGAAATCAAGTTCACGTACGATTACGATAAGGGCGGTTTCTTAGTAGTCAAAGAGTACACAATAACCGTTGACTGGGACCACGACTTCGATAAGAATTACGACATTTCTGTTGAATACGAAAACGGTCAGAAACTTGCCGTAAACAAAGCGACGATAACTGTAAACTACGATACGGACGCATACGGCAACGTATACGACGCGTACGGAATCGTGAGCGCTAACGGTTACATAAGCGACTTCATAACAGAAACGAAGAAGTTCTTAACCCTTGCGGGTTATCAGGACGTTGAAATCAGCGTAGGCTTCAAACTGCCTGATGATACTCAGTATTGGCCCGCATCTAAAATCGAAGCCATTACCGAGCAAGGCGAAGTTTACTACGACTTCAAGATTGTTGTTGATAACCATGAAGAACTTACCGGCAAGTTACACGTTGACGTAAAAGCGTCTGAAAACTTCCTGTTCATCACAATCGATGCAGACAAGACGTTCAAATCAGACTACGGCTTCGAAATTCCCGAAGATTTTGCACAGAAACTCTTTGCAGATGGCTATGCGAAATTTGACAAGATTAACCCCGTTGACGAGGCCACTTTCCTCAGCTGGGTAACGGCGAAAGTCGTTGACGAAGAGGGTAACGAAGTAACCGGCAAACTTCCCGTAGGCAACTACAAAGTTTACTTCGGTTTGAACGAGGACGCTGACAGCAATTTAAGTATCTTCAAAGCAACGTCAATCTACGTATCGGTTGAAATTTCCAAATACGTAATCGAAGTGGATTGGGGCGATGAAGCAAACTTGAACTACGAGTACGACGGCGAAAAGCATATGCCTACCGTAACGCTTAAAAACATTACCGATGAAAATGGCAACCCCGTAACTTTACAGGTTGGCGAAAACGTAATCACGGTAAACGGCGAGCAAGTCAAAGTTATCGTAACGGTTGACGGCGACTTCATCACGGAAGGCGGACACAGTATCCTCGTAACCGTAGACGGTGAAAACTACGAAGTTAAGGAAGACAACGCACTCCGTTCGGTATCAATTATCGAACCCGGTAAAGAAATTCCCGTTCCTACGCCTACCGAACCCGAACAACCCGTTCAGACAGGTTTGGCAGATTGGCAGCTTTGGGTAATTCTTGCGGCGGCAGTATTACTTGCGGCAATACTCATTGCACTCGTAATAATTCTTGTTAAACGCAGACAGGTCGGCGATGACGACGGCTTCTACGACCCTGTTGACGAAAGCGACTTACAATAAGGTGGCTTCAAAGGCAATTTAAAGGAACACAAATTCCCCAACAAATCCCCCCTGAAAAAGGGGGGGAGAAGGGGGAAAAGTGAGGTATAAATTATGAAAAAAGCAAGAAAAAGCAAAGTAGGCTTAGTTGTAGCCCTTGTTGCAACGCTATCGTGCAGTTCTATGGTAGCAGTTTCCCAGCTTTGTTTTAATAACGGCAACGAAGTAATCACCGCCTCGGCACAAACTACTTCGGACGTTTCCACGCACTCTATGACAAGCGCGGAAATTGCGGAAGCATGGGTTTCGGCAGTTCAGGAAAGTGTTACAAAAAGCATACAAGTCACCTTCACCCTTGAAGACAACTGGACGGCTGGCGAGGATACGGAATACACAACCTCTTTCGGTACGGACGCGGACGACGCAACGGTTTCTGCGTTCAGCAACGGTAGAATTTTCGTTCCCGCAAACGCGAATATAATCCTTGACCTCCACGGTTTCACTATTGACCGCGGACTTACCGGCGACGACGCAACGGCAATTGCAGACGGTTCAGTATTCTACGTAGAAGGCTCGCTTGAAATCACCGATTCTTCCGTGGACGATGACGACGACGGCGTAATTAACTACGGCGTAATCACCGGCGGTTATACTACCGGCGGCGGTGGCGGCTTAGTCGTTGAAGGTGGTTCGCTTACACTTACAGAAGGGATTTTAAGCGGCAATAAGTCGGCTAACACTTCAAGTGTCGGTGGCGGCGCTATATATGCCAATGCCGGTACTGTCAACGTTAACGGTGGCGTTATTACCGAAAACGAAACGGGATTTGGCGGCGGCGCTATATATTTAAAAGAATCAATCTTAAACTTGACTAACGGGTCAATTGTCGCAAACAAATCATTAACTTCACACTCTGCCGGCGGAATTGAAATAGCAAGAAGCACGGTCATAATGACGGGCGGCGAAATCATCAATAATACGGCGCATTTCGGCGCAGGTGTATATAATTCAAGCGGCAATTTTATTATGAATGGCGGCGAAATAAGCGGCAACAAGGCAGTATATAACTCTGACAGTTATGGCGGCGGTGTTTACGTTACGGGTTCTGCTGCCGTGTTCACAATGAATGGCGGCAAAATATCAAATAACGCTGCGAATAAAAATTGCGGTGGTGTGTATTTGAACAGCGGCACGGTTGAAATGAACAGCGGAGAAATTTCTGGTAACGAGGCGGCCTACTCAGGCGGTGTGTACATAAGTAGCGGCACGTTCACGATGAATGGCGGCAAAATCAGCGACCACACCATAACCAGCGGTGATATGAGCGGCGGCGGTGTGCGCGTCAATGGCGGCACGTTCATAATGAATGACGGTGAAATCAATAACAACACCTCAACCACCAGCGGCGGTGGCGTGTATATTGGTAGCGGCACGTTTACGTTAAACGGCGGCAAAATCACCGGCAACACCGCAAACAGTACTGGTAGCGGTGGCGGCGGTGTGCATGCTAACGGCGGTACGTGTAATATAAACGGCGGCGTAATCAGCGGAAACACTGCAACCAATAAAAGAGGCGGCGGCTTATATTATCAAGGCGGCACTTGTTATCTAAACGGCGGCACCATAACCGGCAATACTGCTCAGGAATGGGGCGGCGGCGTGTATGTGGCTGCGCAGAATTTCAATCTTACAGGCGGCGTTGTTTACGGTAATAATCAAGGTGATGACGGTTCTGTAAATAACGTAGGCTTCCCTGATGCAAACTATTTAATTAAAATTGCAGGCAGACTTTCATCTAACACATACATAGGTGTTAAGAACTCCGCTACAAGGCCTGTAACAAGCGGTTATACTTCAAGCGGAAATAAAATCGGCAAAGAGGGCAACTATTTCATAAACGACACCCCCGGTTTTGAAATTTCAAACGACGGTACGGAAGTAACCTTGGTTGCTTCAACAACAACCCCCGTGGCAAAAACCGATTTTGATTGGTCTTATAAGTCTTTTGACGCAAACTTTGAAAACTCAACTCCTGTAACGGTAGACGCGGGCGCATTAACCGCTACGGCAACCTACACGGGCGGCGCGTTCGTGTTCAACGAAAGCAATATTGCGGTTATCGACGATAACGGCTCACGCGTGAACACCATAAGGGATGCGGGCACTTATCACCTTTCCGTTCCCAATGCGGATAAGGCAAAATATAACAACCCCGTATTCACATTCACTATTACCCCCGCAGACATAAGCGGGCTTGACTTAACCGTTAAGGCAGACTCGGTTGTTTACACGGGCAGCGCGGTTAAAACAAGCGTAAAAGTTTTCAACGGCAATACGTTGCTTGAAGAAAACAAAGATTATACTTTAAGTTTTTCAAACAATATTAACGCGGGCACGGGCATTGTAACCGTTACCGCAATAGGCAACTATAAAGGTTCTTACGAGAGCACCTTCACCATCGAAAAGGCAAAACTCAGCCTTCGTTGGGGCATGAACGAAGCAACTTACACGGGTAGCCCCGTCGATATGGAAGTGTACGCCGAAGGTTTACTCGGTTCCGATACGGTAACTCTTACAAGAACTTACACATTAGAAGACGGCACTCCTGCTGAGCCTATAAATAAAGGAAAGTACATTGTAACGGTTACCATTGACAATAACAACTACGTATTTGCTTCTTCGAACAATACACAAAAGCGTTTCGAGATTAAAGCAAAGAAGGTTGACGTTGTTTGGGGCGAAACATCGTTTACTTACGGCGACGAAGTTAAAGTTACCGCGTACTATATGGACGGCGACGAGCAAGTTGAATTGACGGTAACTTACAATTATAAGAACGGCGACGCAATTACCGATAACGACGGCAAGCCCGTTAATGCGGGCACTTATAAGGCAGTTGCATCCGAACCCGCAAACGCTAACTTCGTGTTAACTTCGGGAACCAAGGAGATTGACTTAACCATTGAAAAGGCGGAAGTTACGGCAACTTGGCCCAGCGAAATGCCCAGCTTCAAATACGACGGCAATACGAAGGAAGTTACCGGCATAACCGTAACGGGCATAAACAATGAAGTTTTGACCGGTTTAACCTATACCTATTACGACGTAGCAGGCAAAGTGCTTACCGAAAACGACGGCTTGCCCGTTGACGCAGGTACCTACACGGTTGGAATTTCTCTCACTAATGCTAACTATGTATTAACGGGTACCACGGAAGGCACCTTCACAATCGCAAAACAACAACTTGAAATATCTCTTGACGATAATTTCAACGGTGAATACGACGGTAATGCAAAATCACCTTTATCCAGCGTAGAGGTTGGCGGCGTAAAACTTGAAAACTACACCGAAACTTACGCGCTTATCGATGATAGCGGCAACGTTTTGGAAAACTTGGGCACAGATAAACCCATAAACGCCGGCAAGTACCGCGTTACCGTTACGGCTAGCGAAGAAGACGCGACGAACATCGAAAACCCCACCTGCACGGCTGAATTCGAAATTACCAAAAAAGAAGCTCAGATAGAGTGGGTATTCGGTGACTTGGCTGAAACAATCGATGGCGTTAAAACCTACCTTTACGACGGTACGGCTCACCAGCCCAAGGCTTACCTTGTGGACAGCAACGGCGACCGTATTAAGGCAAACGGCGAGGATATCGAACTTACCGTAACCGGTACGGGTAAGGCGGTTGGCAAAGGCTATAAAGCAGTTGCTACTTCAAGCAACTCCAACTATGTTCTCCCTGACGATAATACTACGGAAGTTACTTTCAACGTTATAAAGAGTAAAGTTAAAGAAGTTCTTTGGTACGAATACGGCGAAACCAGTCCTCTCGACGCAGGTGTAAAACCCAAATACGAATACGTTTTCGTATACGGACAGGAAGAGGGCGCAAAACTTTCGGCATACGGCGTTCTTACGGCGGCTGACTACAGTATTACTTGGGCAAGCACGAAGTGCCAGGTTAAACTCAACGTAACTTACGACACTTATTATGAAGGCTACTGGGCAATCGGTACTTACACGGCTACGGCTACGTTGTCCAGCTCGGACGGATTAAACGATTCCTGCTATATGCCCCTTGGCATTAACGATAAGTTAGAGTTTGAAGTTACGGCAATCACCCACGGCGCAAACCAAGCGGTCATTTTGTGGGTAATAGTAAACGAAGACGGCTCCCATACCGTTATAGACGCTAATACCAAATTTATATATAACGGCGAACTTCAAGCGCCTAAAGCATTATTGAAATTGGGCACCTACGACCCCGCCGACCCTAAAGACGGTACTTATAAGTTCCTTACCGTTGTAGGCGAAGCAAAGGAAGCGGGTACGTATTACGCTTACATAGTTCCCGACGAAGCTTTGGGTAATCTTGAAATTAAACCCGAAGATTCCGAGTGCAAGTTCGTGATTTCCCCCGAAGAAATCAATATCAAGTGGGAAGGAATAAGCGATGACGGCGTAATCGAAGTAACCTATAACGGTCAAAAGCAAGCTCCCAAGGCTTACCTTGTAGACGAAAAGGGCGAAGCTATTCTCGACGGAGACGGTAAAGAGCAGTACCTTGAAGTTGAAGGCTATACGAACGCGGGCACTTACCAAGTAACTGCAACGACGGACGATAACCACAAAATCAAAAACGGCGACCCCGTTAAATTCGTTATCAAACAGTTTGAAATTAACACGAGCGACATCGTCTGGGCGTTTGCCGACGACGATAATGGCACTGCAAAGGGCGGCGAAGAAGGCATTGAAAAATACTTTGAGTGGCAGTACGACGGCAAAGCACACGCTCCCGTAGCTTCCTTGAAAGTAACCCTTGTAGAGGGTGAAACCCCCGTGGAAGCGGTAGTAAAACTTTCCTTGACGGGCAGTGCAACCACGGTAGGTACGCACTACACTTACGCAACTCTTGACAGTGCTGACAGCGTTAACGCAAACTTCAAGATGGAAATTGCTAAATTGAGGCTTGAAATCGTTCAGAACGCGGTAACCGTAATTTGGGACGATGCTGACGCAAACGGCAAAATCGTTTATCCTTACGACGGCAAACCTCATACTCCTGTCGCGCACTATATTAACGCAGAGGGCAACCGCGTTGAACTCACCGTTATCGGCGCAGGCACGGATGCAGGCACGTACGTTGCGTTAATCACCGACGATATCGGTTCCAACGACGTTAAAAAAGTATTCACTATCGAAGCAAAGCAAATCAAGGCAAAGTGGGACGCGAAAACGCTTACATACGTTTATAACGGTACGCTTTACACACCTTCTGTAAGTTTCGTTGAAACCGAACTTGACGAAGAAGGTAACGAAGTTCCCGTTACTTTAGTTCTCGATAAAGATTACACCGTATCCGGCTTTACCAACGCAGGCAATTACACCAGCGAAATTACCATGCTTAACGGCAACTATAAGGTAGCAATTGACGCAACGAGTTCCTTCGTTATATCTAAGAGAGCGGTTACCATCACTTGGTACGGCGTTGGCGGTTACGACGAAGAAGCGGGTGAAGGCGACACGAAGAACTTCGTATGGGCGTTCGACGGTAAAGAGCATGCTCCTACCGTGAAAGCAAGTGTTGAAGGACTTGATAAGCATATCACCGTAATCGGCGCGGAAAGCAGCGTAGGCAACTACACGGCAATAGCTATCCTCAACAGCGAAAACTACGTAATAAGCGATTCCAGCAGCAAGGATTGCAAATTCTCAATCGTAGGCAGCGCAATCTATATTATTTGGACTGACGAAAACGGCAACGAGCTTGAAACCTTCGAGTGGGAATACGACGGTAAAAACCACGCACCCAAAGCATATTGGGCTACGAAGGACGAAAGCGGCGATTTGAAGTTCGTTCTTGACGAAAAAGATGAAAAGATAGAGCTTCAAGTAATCGGCGTTGGCATCTATGCAAACAAGGACGGCGAGCATTACACCGCTAAGGCTATTCTTCCCGATTCCAACTGCGACTGGGCAGACGGCATTTCGGGTAAGTGCGAATTCACTATTACTAAGCAAATCGTTTCCGGCATCGTTTGGGTCGGCAAAGAAGTTGACAACGGCGACGGAACTTATAGCTATCCCTTTACTTGGGAATACAACGGTGAATACGGCGCACCCAAGGCGTACATCGCCGACGAGAACGGAAATAAGACGGACGAAGAACTCACCGTGCTCGGCAAGCAAGTAAACGCTTGCGTAGGTGAAGAAGTTTACACGGCTACGGCAATTTTGGCAGATTCAGAAAACTACGCATTTGCCGATGGTGTGGAAACCACTCAAGAATTCACCATTACCGCAAAGAAGGTATCCGTAATTTGGGAAGGCGAAGGTTCCGAGAAGGTTGACGGCGTTATTACTTGGGTGTACGACGGACAGATTCATTGCCCCACGGCTTCTTTTGAAGACGTTAACGGCAAACTCGTACAGATTCCCGTAATCGGCGGTTCGGCAAGCGGCGGACAGCACGTTGCAAAGGCGATGGAAGTATTTGAAAACTATCAATTCTCCGGAGCGATTGAAAAGACCTTTGCCATTACGCAGATGTCTGTAAACGTAGAGTGGAGCAATGAAGGCGCTGAAATCGAATACGACGTAAACGACCCTACCGTAATCACTTCAATCACTTACACGTACGGTTATGACGGCAAAGACAAAACCCCCAAAGCAACCGCAACACACGGCGATGAGTCGGTTGAGCTCAGCTACCTCATTAAGTTGGAAGGTAAAGCCGTAAACGCAATAATTGACGCAGGTACTTACGAAATAATCGTAAGCCCCGCAGACGGCAACTACAAAATAACCGCCGGCTTAACTAAGGTTATTGTTACCGTTAAACCGGTAGTTGTTAAAGTAGAGTGGGAAAACGTCAACGAAGACGGCAAAGTCGTATTAACCCACAACGGTACGGCGCAAGCGCCTGAAGCATACTTCGAGTATAAAGACGGCGAAGAGACCGTAAGGGTAACCCTCACGGTTACGGGCGCAAAAACCAAAGTGGGCGAAGGTTACGAAGCAGAGGCAAAACTTCCTTCCGGCAACTTCGAATTAGAAGACGGTACGACGAATTCGATAACGTTCGATATCGTTCCCAGCACCGCGGCAGAATACGAGTGGGATTGGGAGAACAACGGTTGGAAGGTCGTAGACAACAGTACGACCGAAAAGCCCGCAACTCCTCCCGAAGGCAGTGAAGACGGAGACGACGGTGATGATGGCGAAGAAATAATCGACGGAAGTGAAGAGGGTGATGATGAAGACGAAATCGTAACAACCTCCGTAGTCGGTGAAGTCGAAAACGAAACCGAAGGCGCAAGCCTTACCGAACCCGAAACCCACAGCATCAGCGAAGTCAATCAGGGCGACGAAGCAATCGTTCCCGCTAATTCCGAAAGCGGCAAATCCGATACGGACGGCGACGATGACGGCGACGACGAAGAATAATCAAACGAATAAAAAGACGCACGGCTTTAAGCCGAGCGTCTTTTTTCGTTCATTGAAAATTGTAAAAATTTACTTTAAAAAATTTTAAAATACCCCGCGAAATTTGTTTTATTTTGTATTATATAGATG
>JAIDQV010000149.1 GCA_029062045.1 Clostridia bacterium | reverse complement strand
CTATTACAGAAAGGCGGGCTACTATCCTCAGGCAGTCGTAAAATATCTTATGACCGTTCTCAACTCAAACTTCGAGGAATGGACGTTAAAGAACCCCGACGGCGACTACAAAGACTTTAAATTCAAAATCGACAAAATGGGTAAAAGCGGCGCACTGTTCGATTTGGATAAACTCAACGACACTTCCAAAACGGAAATTTCCAAACTTTCCGCCGAGGAATGTTACGACTTTTTGAAGGGCTGGGTTGACGAGTTCGGCACGGACGCCGACAAGACCCACTTTGCGGACAAAGACTATTTAATCAAAATTTTAACCCTTGTAATGGGTATAGGCGGCAAGAAGAGAAGGAAGGACATCGAGCGCGCCGAACAGGGCGTACGCCTTCTCGACTATTTCTTCGACGACACCTTCAACCCCGACTATTCTTACAGGTTTGATAAAAACACGGTCAACAACGTCTTGGATAAGTTCGCTTCCGTTTACGACCCCGCGGACGATAACTCGGCGTGGTTTGCAAAGGTAAAGGCTATCGCGCCCGAAGTGGGCTTTGCAAGCGAGATGAGCGAATACAAAGCCAACCCCGAAAAGTTCAAAGGCAACGTTTCCGACGTCGCGGAAATTTTAAGGGTTGCAATAACCGGCAGTCCCAACTCGCCCGACTTATGCACCATAATGAATATCCTCGGCAAGGACCGTTCTGTGGCAAGATTAGTCAAAGCAAAAATATAATATAAAGTTCGTAAATTTTATTTGATAGAGGCATCATGTTAGAATTAGTAGACATTAAAAAAGATTATCCCGTTGCGGGCGGCGTCGTAAGCGCGTTAAAGGGCGTAAGCATAAAGTTCCGCAAGAACGAGTTGGTTTCCATCCTCGGCGCTTCGGGATGCGGCAAAACCACCCTCTTAAACATAATAGGCGGGTTGGATAAGTACACCTCGGGCGACCTAATCATAGAGGGCAAGTCCACCAAACAGTACAGGGACGGCGACTGGGATACCTACCGCAACCACTCGATAGGTTTCATTTTCCAAAGCTATCACTTAATCCCTCACCAGACGGTTTTGCAGAACGTAGAGCTTGCCCTTCTCATTTCGGGCGTAAGCAAGGAAGAGCGCCGTCAGCGTGCAATAGCGGCTTTGGAACGCGTAGGCTTGGGCGATAAATTAAAGAACCGCCCCAACCAGCTTTCGGGCGGTCAGGCACAGCGTGTAGCAATAGCCCGCGCGCTTATAAACGACCCCGAAATCGTCCTTGCCGACGAACCCACGGGCGCGCTCGATTCTAAAACAAGCGTCCAGATAATGGAGCTTTTGAAGGAAATCGCCAAAGACCGTTTGGTAATAATGGTTACGCACAACCCCGAGCTTGCCGAACAGTACTCAACCCGTATAATCCGCCTTTTGGACGGCGAAGTTATAGACGACAGCAAGCCCTACGACGGCGCGGAAGAAGTTGCACCCGCAACCGAAGCACAGCAATCCGAAGCCCCCGCAGAGCAACAGCCTAAGACCAACAAGGGCAAAAAGAAGAAGGCTTCGATGTCCGTGGGAATGGCAATGTCGCTATCCCTAAAAAACCTCTTGTCCAAAATAAAGCGCACTTCGCTCGTCTCCATCGCCGGCAGTATAGGCATAATAGGCGTATCGATGGTGCTTGCAATTTCGGCGGGGGTAAAGGGTTACATAGCCAAAATGCAGGACGATATGCTTTCGGGCAACCCGCTTGAAATAACCCGCACTGCAATCAACTTCAATTCACTTATGTCTATGGGTACCAGCAACAAAGTTAAAGTTGAAAAGCTGGGCGACAAAGTCTACGTCGATTCCCTCATCGAAACTTTAATGGGTATGGGTAGCCTCGGCGTAACCAACAACATTACAGACGCTTACACCGACTACGTCAGCAAAATGCCCGAAACTTACTACAACGCCGTTTATTACGACTACGGCTTCGAGCCCGCAAATAACATTTATACAACCTATAAACTCGATAAGAACGATAAGGGCGAAGAAATTTCCGTTACGGGTATCCGCCAAACTTATTCGGCGGTTCTCGGCGAGGTTGCAAACAACAGCTCAACCGACGTTGAAAAACAGCAGTATAAAATGTTTGCGGGAATGATACCCTCCGTTACCACTTTTAAAGAGCTGCCCGACAACTACGACTACGTTTTATCCCAGTACGATATAGTCGCAACCTACAACGATAAAACGGTGCGTCTTACCGAAGAAGAGCTTAAAGATATCTTCTGTGCAAAAGACAGTCTCATTATGGTAATCAACAAAAAGGCTACAACCGACCTCACTATGGGTCAGATGGGCTACTTCACGCAGGAAGAATTTTTGGCATATGCCGAGCGCGCCAAAGAGCTTGTGGGTGAAGAAATTACCGAAGAGCAGGCAAAGGAAAAGTACGGCGAGCTTCTTTCGCAGTACCTTGACGGTAAAGAATACGACTATTTCCTCGATAAAGACGACAACAATACCAAGTTCAAATGGTACCCCAACAACACCGTTTATACCAAGCTCGACCCGGTAAACAACCCGATGGACGCAATGTATAGCCAAACTATTCCTTACGAAACCACGGACGAGAACGGCAAAACAATTACGGCATACAAACCCGCCGAGTTTAAGTATAACCCTTACGCCGCAGACAGCTGGAAAGATAACGACGATAACGTAAACTTGAAAGTAAAAGTAATTTTGCAGAAGAAATCCGGTGTAACCTACGGCTGTCTCGAAACGGGGCTTTACTATACAAACGCGCTTGCAACCCACGCTCTGGAAACAGGCAGAAACAGCGAAATAGTCAAAACTATAAACGATAGTGACCATAAAGGTTCGCTTGAAGGCTTGCCCTATTTCTATCACTACACGTACGACAATAAAACTTTGCCTTCAATGTATTACGTAATGGACGGAGGCGGCGGGTTGTCAATGTCCTCAATGATGTCCTCAATGATGGGCGGCGGCTCTTCAAGCTCAAGCCAGTACGATGCGTTCAAGGTAAAACCTTCAACCGTTGCGGGCGGAACAACGCCCATAGGCTTTGCTTTCTACCCGCTCGACTTCGACAGTAAGGATTTAGTTACCGGCTACCTCGACAAATGGAACGATATGTGCGATAAGGGCGAAACCTACGGATGGACTGTAACCACCGCCGAAAAGTGGTCGACAGACTATGCAGGCGTCGACGTCTACTCTACGTGGTCGGTAGATAACGATGATAACGGAAATCCGAAGCAAAACGAAGACGGCACTTACACGTACACGATTACTTTGAACCTTGAAGAAAAGTACAAAATCACTTATACGGACGCGGTCGGGCTTATGATAACCATGATAAACACCATGGTTGAAATGATAACCATCGCGCTAATCGCGTTCACCGCGCTGTCCCTGGTCGTTTCAACGGTTATGATAGGTATTATCACTTACGTATCCGTCGTAGAGCGAATAAAGGAAATAGGTATCCTGCGCGCAGTCGGCGCAAGGAAGAAGGACATAAAACGCCTGTTCAATGCCGAAACCTTCATAATAGGTCTTTGCGCGGGCGTAGTGGGTATAATTATAACCTATCTCTTGTCGCTCATAATCAACCTCATTGTAATGACGCTTGCGGGCATAGCAATAGCCGCGCTTCCCATATGGCAGGCGATTATTATGATTTGCGTAAGCGTGGTACTAACGCTTATTTCGGGTTTAATCCCCGCCTCGGCGGCAGCAAAGAAGGACCCCGTGGTAGCACTTAGAACCGAGTAATTAAATCCGCCGTTCCACAATTTCGGAACGGCGGATTTTTTACCGATTTTATACATTTTTAAGTAATTAAATATCAATAAACAGTTGACACATTTTTCCATCTGTGTTAAACTTATAGGGTAATAAAGTTCCATAGAGGTTTTTTATGAAAAAGATTATTAAAGGATTATCAATTTTAGTTGCTTCAACCGCACTTTGCGCAGGTGTTGCTATGGCTACCGCATGCGACAGCGGCTACAACGGCACATACGAGGGCGAATATCATTATCCCAATGCGTGGGCTCCTACCGCGCCTCATTACGGTATGAAGGTAAGAGTTACCGTTGAAAACAACATTATCACCAAAGTTGAAGACATCACCAAAGATGCATATACTGTTGTAAGCTCTGGTTGGGAAGACAAAAATACCTGGATTACTTACGAGTCTTTGCTTCTTCAAAAGTACGAAGGCTGGTCTGTTGCGGACGTGCTTGCAATTAAAGTTTATATTGACGAAAACGGTCAGCCTTACGGCAAGGGTGACAACGCCGCATTGCTTGAAAGCGACTTGCTTATCCCCAACGCTACGCAGGGTAGCGGCAGACTTATTCTTGCAGTTCAGGACGCTCTCGGCAAAAAGACCCAAATCGGCAGAATTGAAACAGCAGAATAATTTAAATACGGTATTCAAC
>JAIDQV010000148.1 GCA_029062045.1 Clostridia bacterium | reverse complement strand
GCGGCGGTGCAAACAACACTATGGCGGCGGTGCTTTCGGGCTCGGCGGACGTTGGTTTCTGCGGGCCCGAAGCGGCAATTTACACCTACATAGGCGGCGACGAAGACGCGCCCAAGGTGTTCGGTCAAATGACCAACCGCGACGGAAGTTTCCTTGTAGGAAGAACCAACGAACCCAACTTCGACTGGCACAGCCTTGACGGCAAGGACGTTTTGGCGGGCAGGCCGGGCGGCGTTCCCATGATGACCTTCCAGTACGTAATGAAAGAACTCGGCGTTAAGCCCAACTACGTTACCAATATCGATTTCAATATGATGACGGCGGCTTTCCAGGGCGGAACTGCGGACTACTGCACTATGTTCGAACCCTCGGCTTCCGACTATCAAAAGGCGGGTAGCGGCTACGTCGTAGGCTCGGTTGGCGCGCTTGCGGGCGAAATCCCCTACACCTGCTTTATCGCAAAACAGAGCTATATCGATAAAAACGGCAAAAAAATCGAGGCTTTGCTTCGCGCCGTAACCAAAGCCACGAAATACATCTACGAAAGCGACAGCTTAACGGTTGCGGAAAAAATCGTAGACTACTTCCCGAACACCAGCGTTGACAGCGTTAAAACCTCGCTTGACAGCTACAAAGGCATTGACAGCTGGGTTAAGAATATGGCGATGAAAGAGAGCGGCTTCAACCGTTTGCAGGACATAATCGAAAACGCGGGGGAACTTTCCCAAAGGGTAAAATTTACCGACTTGGTTTTAACCGAAACGGCGAACAAAATCTACACGGAAGTTTATGCCAAATAACCATGCTTGAATTTAAAAATATCTATTACACCTACCACACCAAAGAGGGCGAAACCACCGCCGTTAAAGACCTGAACTTCACCGTTGAAAACGGGCAGTTTGTGTCTGTCATCGGACCTTCGGGCTGCGGTAAGACAACAATTCTTTCGCTTGCGGCGGGGCTTTTAGCCCCCTCCGCAGGCGAGGTAATCCGCGGCGACGGCGAGTGCGGCTATATGTTACAGCGGGATGCCTTGTTCCCCTGGCGCACGGTTGAACAGAACATCTTTTTGCCGCTGGAAGTAAAAAAACGCAACACACCCGAAAAGCGCGAGCGCGCAATCGAGCTTGCCGTAAAGTACGGGCTTAAAGACTTTTTGAAAAAGACGCCCTCGCAACTTTCCGGCGGTATGAGGCAAAGGGTCGCGCTGATAAGAACCCTTTCGGCAGAGCCCGAAATTCTTTTGTTAGACGAACCATTTTCCGCCCTCGACTATCAGACTAGGCTTGAAGTTTGCGACGACGTTCAGTCGATTATAAAAAGCGAAAAAAAGACCGCGCTTTTGGTTACGCACGATATTTCGGAAGCCATCGCGCTTTCGGATAAAGTCGTCGTTCTGTCCGCCCGCCCCGCCACTGTGGTTGCCGAGCATATGATTAACTTCGGCGGTAACAGCCCTAAATCAAGACGTGAATGCGGAGAGTTTGCTTCCACCTTCGAAGTCTTAAGAAAAGAGCTGGGAATTTAACAAAAATTTCGATAGACCCCAATATATGCTTGAATTAACGAAGGATTAAGACTTATGAAAAACAAAAAAGAAAAACCGAATTATTCACCCGAGCACCTCGCGTATCTTAAAAAACAGAAGAACAAAAAACTGATAGTTCACCTTTCGCGCGTGTTCGTTCTCGTCGCCATTTTGGGCATATGGGAACTGTTCGCGCAGTTAAAGGTGGTTAACCCGTTTATCACAAGTTCACCTTCGCGCGTGTGCACCACCCTTGCAAGCCTTTACACCGACGGAACGCTGTTTTACCACATCGGTATAACGCTTATGGAAACGATAGTCGGGTTCGTGCTTGCAGTCATTTTAGGTTACGCGGTTGCGGTTATTTTATGGGCAAGCGAAACGGTAAGAAAAGTTGCCGAACCATACATAGTGGTTCTCAACTCTCTTCCCAAAATAGCCCTCGGTCCGCTTATCATAATCTGGATAGGTACCGGCTACGACGCGATAATTTTTATGACCGTTCTCGTTTCCATAATAGTTTGCATAATGAATATGCTTGCGGGATTTATCGCGGTAGATAAAACAAAACTTACGCTTATGAAGTCGATGGGCGCAGGGCGTATGACCACTTTAAGAAAACTTATCATCCCCGCCTCCCTTCCCGCGCTGATGAATACATTGAAAGTTGCCGTCGGGCTTGCGTGGATAGGCTCGATTATGGGCGAATACATTGTATCGAAAGCCGGGCTCGGATACCTTATAGTTTACGGCGGGCAGGTATTCAAACTTGACCTTGTAATGACCGCCACGTTTATTCTTTGCCTTTTGGCAGGCGGAATGTACGGCATAATAGCGTTAATCGAGAAAAAAGTCGTAAAATAAACGCTTATAACCCATTTCAAACGTGAAGCGGCGGCGCATATCAGTGCGCCGCCGCTAATATTTTTCTGTTAAAACAATAATGCGATAATAACCACTGCCGCAGTACTTGCAACCGCAATCTTTGTCACCTTTTTAAAAAATTCTATCATACTGCCCTCCTGAAATGCATTCTTTCGCGGGTGTTAAGCCCCTTGATTTTGTCAAGCTCGGCAAAAAGTTTATCGCTTTCCGACAAGGGAATCACTTCACCTTTATCCAAAAGAAACAATTCTCCTTCGTGGCGTTCTCTTATTAATACCTTCTGTCTTTCAATATATGCCGTAAAGTTCATTTTTTGTTCCTCCGCGCAGCCTCAACCTTATTTACAAGCCCTATTTTACCGATTATACTTGACAGATATTGTCATATATGATAAAATTTTTTTAAATTTTTTCCGGTTTTTTATTTTATCGGTTTATATTATGCCCAAGGGGGGATTTATATAACTATGAAGTACAACGTAATGTTGAAAATTTTAATGCTTTTATTGCAAAAGAGAAAGGTTACCGCAACTTATATTTCCAACCGCTACGAGGTGTCCGTAAGAAGCGTTTACAGATACATAGAAGAGCTTATCGTATGCGGCGTTCCCATTGATATTACCCGCGGGCGATACGGCGGAATAACTATCGCCGATACTTTCCGTTTACCTGCCGGTTACTTCACGCGGGAAGAATACGCCTCCACCATTAACGCGCTTGAAGCTATGGCTTCCCAGATTTCTGACGAAAGTTTGATTTCCGCAAAAGAAAAACTCGAAAGCAGGCAAAAGAATGAAAAACTTGAACTTTCCGTATGCGGCAGCATTATAGTGGACGGCGGAACTTGGGGGGATAACGTCAAATTCACCGAAAAGATGAGGGTTTGCGAACAAGCCGTCAACGAAAACAAAAGTATTTTAATAGACTACATCTCCCGCGAGGGCGAGCACAGCAAACGCGTTATCGACCCGCACGTTTTGATATTTAAACAAAACGTTTGGTATGTTTGGGCGTTTTGCCACACAAAGCAGGAATTCAGAACGTTTAAAATAGGCAGGATAAAGTACGCCTCTTTCACGGGCAAAACTTTTGTAAAGAAAGAGTTCACCCGCGACGACATTTATCTGAATTTCTACTACCATTCAGACGAGCTTATAGACGTAACGTTTGCCATTGAAAAAAACTCTCTTGCAGACGCCGAAGAATGGCTGGGCATAGACAACATCGAACCGCGCGAAAACGGCTTTGTTGCGACACTGACTTTGCCGAACGACAGCGGGCTTATAAATAAAATTTTAAGCTACGGCGGTGCAATAAAAGTTGCCGCGCCGGAAGAGCTGAAAGAGCGCGTAAAAGCGGCGGCGCGAAAAATTGCAGAGGAAATTTGAAAAGGCGGCGGAGATTAACTCCGCCGCCTTAAAAATAGCGTTATTTCAAGCATATATTGGGGTCTACTACCAATCAAGCGTTTCCCCGCCGAGAATATGAACGTGTAAATGGAACACCGTTTGCCCCGCATCGTCACCCTGATTTATAACTAAACGATAGCCGTTTTTCAGCCCGCTTTCGTTTGCGATTTCGGGTATTTTTTTCAACATATAATTTAGAATCTCCGACCTTTCTTTGTCCATTTCGGAAAGCAATTTAAAGTGGTTTTTAGGTATAGCCAAAAGATGCACTTTCGCCTTTGGTTCAATATCCTTAAACACCAACATTTTATCGTCTTCGTACACCTTTGAAGAGGGAATTTCACCCCTTATAATTTTACAAAATATACAGTCCTTATCAAGCATTTTTCTTTCTCCTTGCTTTAAGTTTTAAAGTTATAAAAGCTGCGCTTCCGCCGATTAAAGTTGCGCCCGCAAGCGCACCAAGTGCGATAATTTCATTTTGTCCTTCAAATTCCGTTTTTGATGTGGGTATTAAAAAACACCCTTCGTCAACCGAATAAGAATAGCTTTGTGAATTTACATTGAAAAAACTTACAACCTTTACGGGTTTGGGCTCTTCAACAGGCGGTTCGGACGGCTCTTCCGTTTCTGCGGGCTGTTCCTCCTCGCCATCCTCTTCACTGTCGTCTGTAACTTCTTGTTTAAAGCTCTCGTCGACAGGTCGGTAATTTAAAGGATAACCGTAATATATAAAATAATAATCTTCATAAATTTCAAAATGGTTACAATATTTCAGTCTGCCGTCCAAGTTTACCCCTACGCTTTCAAGCACGGGCAAGCCTTCGTCGTCAAAATAGTAAATATAGAAATACTCGTATTCCGCGTCAACAACTTTCTGCGTTGCGCCCTTTCGCGTACCCTCGGAAATAAACTCGGAATAAATTTCACCGTCTGCGTCAAACTCACGCTTTAAGTCGGCGTGTAGCGGCAAACCGCCTTGCGCGTACTCGATAAATTCGTTATCGTCGTAAATTTTGTCGTAAATACGCTTTTCGCCCGTCTTAACACAGCAACCCGCAAAGGCAAACACGCTTAAAATTGCCGCACAAAGCACCGCCGTTAGGTTTGCCGCCTGTGAAAGTTTAGCGCACTGCGTCAACACTTCCGATTGCGGGAACATAGGCTTACCTTCCGTATAAAGCTCTTTAAAACAGCTTTTCAGCGCAAAGAAGACCATTATAAATATTGCAACAACGACCACCGCTTCAATAGCCCATCCGACGGTTATACCGCGCAAAACGTTGAGCTTGTCGTCAAAAAATGGCACGTCGGCGAAGTAGTGCAAAGCCATCATTGCAATAACTACGCCGTAAAAACGGAAGTTTATAAACGGCTTTCTGAATTTTGCGAATGCCCAGCAAATCATAGCCGTCCACGGTGCGTGCGAGCATACGCACGAAAGCCCGCGCCCCACCGAAGTAAGCACCAGCCAGGTGACCCCATAAGAGCGGGAAAGTGAATAAATATAACCCAAATCTTCGGTGAACGAATAACCCGTGCCCACGGCAAAACCTATTAAAAAGCAACAAAGCGGGTTCTTCTTTCCGAGAATTATAATTGCAATGATAGCAACCGCGCCCTTTATAAGCTCTTCCCAGAAGCCCACCCACAGCGTTGAAATCCACGCATTGGGCTCGTTTGTCGTACTGTAAATATATTGATAACCCAGCGTAATAAAAATCGTAGAAACAATTCCGCCAATTAAAAGCACGGCAAACAGCTTCAATAGACTTAAATCACGCTTGGGGTAAAGCTCGAAGAAAAATATAAAAAGCGGAATATTAAAAAGGAGTCCGCCTGTCAGTATCGCCGTTAAATAATCCGCTGAAAACCTTGCAAGTCTAAACGTAATAGTGATTATTGCAAATAAAATCAAGTTCAGCGCAAATACGCGCAAATAAAGCCACGGAAGTTTTCTTATAACGTTATCACTGCAATTTGCGCCAAGCCCACGCGTAAAAACTTCTGCGTACTCTTCCTTAGAGTGCGGACGGAAAGTTTCTTTAAAGAAATATTTTATTTTGTATTTGACGCGCTTATCTTGTGATTTTTCATCACCACTAAACGAGTTTTGCATATGCGCCGTCCTTAAAAATTTCAGTAAGTATCACGCTGTATTTTTTGCCGCAATCGAGGCGTAAAGGTGCGTAAACTTTAATATAGTTGGGGGTGTATCCCGTTGTGAAGCCTTCCGCGTACTCCTCCGCAATAAAGTTTAAAGGCATATTTAAAAACCTTTTTACGTACCTTCTGAAGGCCTCGTCGCCCGCCGACAAAAGCCTGTGCAACCGCTCGCTTTTAATATCGGGCGACAAGTCTTTCAGCTTATACGCCACCGTTCCTTCACGCGGGGAAAAGGCGAATGCATGCACGCGTGCAAACCCTACTTCTTCGATTATGGAAAGACTTTCAATAAAATCTTCCTCCGTTTCGGTTGCAAATCCGGCAATAATATCGGTAGTTATAGCCGCGTCGGGGAAAAATTGATAAATAAGCCTGCACTTTTCTATATATTCTTCGCGCGTGTAGTGCCTGTTCATTGCCTTTAATACGGAAGAAGAACCGCTTTGCAAAGACAGATGAAACTGCGGTGCAAAGTCCTTCAAACCTTTAAGCGCGGTCAAAAATTCTTCCGTTATGATATTACATTCAAGCGAGCCGAGCCGCACGCGCTTATCGACCCCGTGCAGCGCGCAAATCAAATCGCAAAGGGTTGTATTTCCATAACCGTAAGAAGATATGTTTATACCGTTCAAAACCACTTCAGGGCAGTCGGTTTTTGCGATTTCCCCCAATATATCCTCGACTTTCCGCGATTTTTCCCTTCCGCGGAGGTATGGAATTATGCAATAAGAGCAAAAGTTATTGCACCCGTCCTGTATCTTTATAAAGGCGCGAGTTTTGGTCTGCTTGGGGAATGAAAGCCCCGTATCCCCACACCCGTAACGGCCGGCTATTGCAGTAATAATTTCGCCTTTGTTTCTTGCCCCGCTTACGAACGTTACGCCCTTATCTTCATACGCCTTTTTGTCCTTTTCCGAAGCACAGCCGCAAACGAAAATTTGCGCTTGGGGGTTAAACTTTCTTGCACGCGCAATAAGCTGACGGCTTTTCTTTTCCGCCTCACGCGTTACGGCACAGGTATTTAAAACAAAAACTTCGGCATAGGACAGCTTGTCCGAAACTTCCCAGCCGAACTTTTCAAGTGTGGCCATAATGGAAGCGCTTTCAACTTCGTTGACCTTGCACCCTAAAGTAAAGACCACCGCCCTCATTTCAATTCTCCGAGGGCGAAAGCAATCAAAGCACAGACCGTAATTGCCGCCGTTTCAGCGCGTAAAATTCTTTTACCGAGCGAAATTCCCGTAAAACCGAGGGTTTGGGCGTGCTCGTATTCTTTATGCGAAAATCCCCCCTCGCTACCCACTACGACGGCAGTAGAACCTGACAAATGCGACAAATCCCCACCATGGGAACTTTCTAAAAACTCACACGCAAACAGTTTGTTATTAAAACACTCTGCGGACTTTAAAGCGCTTTCTAAGTTGTCAAAATATTCTATTTCCGGTGCGCAAGAGCGTTGGCACTGTTTTGCCGCTTCTCGGGCAACCTTCTTAAGCCGCTCTATTTTATTATCGTTCATATAAGCCGAACAGTATTCGGAAGAAAACACGCCTATTTTGGACGCGCCAAGCTCGGTTGCCTTTTGAACTACAAGCTCGGTTTTATCCCCTTTAAGCGCGCCGCAAAGAAGATAAACGGGGGTCTTGGGTTCTCTTTCCCCATCAATTACCCCCGTAATATGTGCCAACAAACGGTGTTTTTCGATTTTTGCGACTATCGCGGAATACTCTTTCCCGCTGCCGTCCAAAAGCACGATTTCCGTCCCCTCTTCAACCCTTAAAACGGTTTTTGCGTGAACGAATTCTTCACCTTCCAAATAAACTTCCGTTTCGGTGCCGTTAAGTTTTTCTATAAAAAATCTTTTATGTGCACTCATAATTTAAACGACAGGGCAATCCACTCGCCCTCTTTCAAAGTTTTTTCTAATTTCAACCCTTGCGCCGTAAATGCGGTAATAACCATTTCAAGCCTGCTTTCGATTATGCCGCTTAAAATAAGCGTTCCGCCTGCTTTAAGATTTTTGGGGATAGACGGTGCAAGTCCGCACAGAATTTCAGCCGTAATGTTGGCAAGCATTATATCGCCCTTGATTTCAGCGTTGTCTAAAAGGTTGGCGTGCGCCACGGTAACCTTATCCGCAACCCCGTTAATTTCAGAGTTGTGCTTTGCGCTTTCTACGGCAACGTAGTCGATGTCGGTTAGATAGGCGTACTTCGCGCCCAGCTTAATTGCGGAAATGCCTAAAATGCCGCTTCCGCAACCCACGTCGATGCAAACGCTTGACGGCGTTAAATATTCCTGCAACAGTTTAAGACACATGGCAGTGGTTTCGTGCTCGCCCGTGCCGAAAGCCATATTGCTGTCTAACTTAACCACTTCTTCGTTTGG
>JAIDQV010000147.1 GCA_029062045.1 Clostridia bacterium | reverse complement strand
ACAGCAAAAGAACAGCTTAAAAACGCGCGTAATGCGGTGGCGGGGGCGATAAGAAACCTTGACCCCAAAATTACCGCGGAAAGAAAGCCCGAGATTTTATTCTACAACGTGAATTATATGAGCGAGGGCGAACTTCCTTCGCAGACTGCGCACTTTGACTTTTTGAAAGAACAAGGCTTTAAAGTGTTCGAGTTTTTGCGGCTGTGCAAAAGCGAAGACGAGGTAAAAGCCGCAATCGAAGAAATAGAGGTTGAAAGAAAGGGGCTTGACGTTCTTACGGACGGGGCAGTTATTAAGCTGAATACCACGAAAGTGCGTGAAATTTTGGGCTATACGGACAAATTTCCCCGTTGGGCCATGGCGTACAAGTTTGAAGCCGAAGAAAGCATTACTACCGTAAAAGAAGTGGTTTGGCAGGTCGGAAGAACGGGAAAACTTACCCCGCTTGCGATAGTTGAGCCCGTTGAGCTTGCGGGCGCGACCGTAAGAAAGGCAACTTTGAATAATTTCGGCGATTTAACGCGCAAGGACGTGAAGGTCGGAAGCAAAGTTTTAATACGCCGCTCAAACGAGGTCATACCCGAAATTTTGGGCGCGGTTGAGCATGTTGAAGGCAGTTTGAACGTAGAAAAGCCTAAAAATTGCCCGTTTTGCGGAAGGTTAGTGGAAGAAGTGGGGGCGAATTTGTTTTGCCCTAATAAATATTGCCCGCCGCGTGTTGTGGGCAAGGTTGAACACTTTGCTTCCAAAGATGCGATGGATATAGAAGGGCTTTCAGAAAAGACGGCAGAGCTTATGTACGATAAATTGAGTTTGCGGGAACGCTCGCAAATTTACGGCTATACTTATGAAGATTTTGCCGCGTTAGAGGGCTTTAAAGATAAGAAAATCAATAATATATTGGGGGCAATCGAAAAAAGCAAGTCCGTAACATTAGAAAGATTCATCTTTGCTTTGGGTATTGACGGGGTTGGTAAAGTTGCCGCAAAGGACTTAGTTAAAGCCTTTAAAAGTATTGAAAATCTTAAAAACGCCACAAAAGAAGAGCTTTTAGAGCTTGAAAACGTGGGTGAGATAACTGCGGAGGCTATTGTTAACTGGTTTAATGACGAAAAGAACCTTGCCGAAATTGAAAGTTTACTATCGGCGGGGGTGAACCCGCAAACGGCGCAAAAAAGCGTTATTTCAAGCATATTCGGGGGGCAATTCGTAGTTTTAACGGGAACTTT
>JAIDQV010000146.1 GCA_029062045.1 Clostridia bacterium | reverse complement strand
ACACGGAATTACAGTGTAAAAAGTGGCTTAAACGGGGCATATTGCGGGGGCAACGGGTATTTTATTGACTTTTTAAATACAAAAAATACCTGCAAAACGAGTATGTGCAATTTTGCGTAAATAACCCGTTTTGACCGTGCTTTAAAATAGTCTTTTTGAAAAATTATTGCAAATTTGGTAAAAATTTGATATAGTATAGTTACGGAGATAAAATTATGAGCATAAATTTATCCGATGACGGCGTAGAAAAAGAGACCGTAAATTATCAAAGAGTGCCGGATATGCTTGAAATAAACAGGTTTTTCGAGGCAGAAGAGGGCAAAAAAGTGAACTACCGCGAGGTAGTTGCCGCCCTTCCCAAATCCGTTAGGGAAATGCTTACTTCGGGCTTTGAAATGAAAAATTTCGCAAAAATTTTCGAGGACCAAAGTATGATGCAAACCGTGGAAACTTACCTCGGTTGCGGGATGAATATTTCGGAAACGGCAAGAAGACTTTACATGCACCGCAACACGCTTATGTACAGGCTTGGGAATATCCGCAAAAACACGGGGCTTGATTTAAGCAATTTTGCCGACGCGGTAACTTTTGAATTATTACATTATCTTTATATATTAAAATAAAAAGGACAAAATAAGCGTATGAATAGAAGAGTTTTAAAAGCGGCTGCAACACTTGCCGCAACCGTAATTTTGATTGTAACGGTGCTGTTTTCGGGGTGCGGGCTGTTCGACGCCGCCGACACAAGGAAGTGGGTTTTAAACACCGTAAAGGCAAATTATTATTACTATGACCAAATGGACAAAGAAGGGCTGGACGACCTCACGGTAGAAGAAATCGTCAGCCGTCTGGATATATATTCCGAGTTTTACACACAGGAAGAATTGCAGGCTCTCATAAAAGACAACTCGGGCGAAAAGGCGGGCATAGGCTTTTCTTACAGCTATTTAAAGGCGGGCGTAAGTTCGGTCTATCCCGAGGGCGGATGTCTTCTGGTAACGGTGGTTGGCAATTCCCCCGCGGAAAAATCGGGAATGAGAGTAGGGCAACTTCTCACCGGCGGAAGCTACAACGGGAACACGGTCAGCTTCGATAGCGAGGACACACTCGGCGAGTTCGTGGACCCTATAGCAAGCGGCGTTGAATTTACTTTGATTTCTTCCACGGGTGAAAACTTCACCGTTTCAAAACAGGAATACAACGCAAGCTATATGTTTATGGCAACCAACTCTTCGGCATGGACGCCTGCTTTGAACGGCAACGGCGAAGTTACGGGTCTTACGAAAGTTGACGACAGAAAGATAGAGTATCTTCCAGAGGGCACGGCGTACGTCAGCATGTCGCAGTTCTTCGGCACGGCGGCGGACGAGTTCGGCTATATTATGAAGCAGTTCAACGCGGACCATTGCACTTCGCTTATATTGGACCTTCGCAACAACGGCGGCGGTTACGTCGACGTTATGCAGGACATGGCGGGGTACTTCACTTCGACTATGGGAAGCGATACCCATCTTGCAATGACGGCGAAGTACAAGAGCGGAAGGGAAGAAATTTACAACTGTAAATCCCACAACGGAGGTCTTGTTTCGGCGGATACCACAGTTTACGTTCTTGCAAATTCCGGCACGGCAAGCGCTTCGGAAGCATTAATGGGCGTGCTTATAAGCTACGACTTTTTGAAGTACGAAAATATTTTCCTTTCCGATTACAACGAGGAATTCTTAACCTGGGCGGGTGCTGATTACGGCACGGCAAGAAGCTACGGCAAGGGAATAATGCAGACGACGTTTACCAACTTCTTCACGGGCGAGGCGTTGAAACTTACCACCGCGCAGATTTACTGGCCGAACGGAAAATGTATTCACGGCGTCGGACTTACCAAAGCCGACGGATGCAAGACGGTTAAAACCGACTGGCTTGTAACCCCCGACGACGAGGAACTTAAATCTGTAGTTGAAATTATAAAAGGTAATTAAAAATAAAGTCGGGCGGCAGCTGCCGCCCGACTTTTTATATAGGATGCTTTAAGGATTTGATGCGGCGGGCGGAGAATATCACGCACACTAAAAACCCGTCTTCGGTTCGGGTTATCTCTAACGAAGGGTTTCCCTCGCACTCGAAGTACTCATCGTTCACGCGTTGCGTATCCTTCAAAAACAGCCCCCGCTCGAAGTCGGACATATCGTCCCTGTCCAAAAGTATAGAAGTTGATTTCATAATTTCGCCCTCATTTTTCTTTTTATTACTCCGTTAATTCCGCCGTAGCCCTTTAAAACGTTGCAAAAACCTTCGCGCTTGCCCGTAATCGTTTCCGCCGCAGTTTTGAAGGCTTTCATCGTCGGACCTTTCCAATTTCCCGCGGGCAGGGTCAAATCTTCGGGGATTACGGCTTTTAACGGCAGGTGCAACAGGCTTGCGATTTCGTGCGCGGTCATAACCTCGCCGTTTAAAATTTGCCCGCCGTTCAATTTGTTTACTACAAGCCCTATGTCCTTTATTCCGCTGTCGTACAGCGCCGAACGGCAACAGTCCGCACTCTTTACCGAAGGGGTGAAGGGCTCGGTAACTATCAGCGCGCTGTCGCAAACTTCGGGGGCTATCTTATCCAAAAGTATATAGTCGAACAGCCCGTCCACATCGTTTACAGCCTGCGCCGCAACCGAAAGGTTTGTTGCGCCCATGGACGGCATAAAGCACAGGTTGCTGTTTAGGGGATGAAAAGTCAGCGTCTGTTTTGCGCGGCATGCTCCCTTTTCGTAATCACCCAAAGTGTAAACTTGCAAGTCGCGGCATTCGCCTATTATCGCGGCGCTGCCCGTGCGGAAGTCGCCGTCCGCAATCAAAGTGCGTTCGCCCATCTTTGCAAGCGCAACGCCTAGCCCCACGGCGCAGGTGGTTACACCCGTGCCGCCTTTAAAGCTCGTCATAAAAATCTTTTTAGCCATATACTCCCGTACAAAACACATATAAGCGTCGCAATGCTTTGTTGAACTGCGGCAACCCTCAGTCATTTACCTTTAAGTAAACTCTTTCGGGTTTTCCTCGTTCGCCTCGTCTTGCTTGCTTCTCTGTGTTTTGGCTTATGATGTTTTTGAAAATTATATATTAAGTAAATTTACGAAGAGGGTCGTAATTTGTAATTAATGCTGTTTTGTACGCGATTTCGCCTGCCCACCCAAAGCATAACCGAGGGCGCGCGGGCATAGTTTATTTTATGAAACTTTTAGAACAGATTATGGAAGAGCTGGGCGGGGACACTTTAAAATCCTTTTCGGTAGTGCCGTCGTTCGGCGGGTACTTCCGCAGTATAAGAAGTATTGCTGAGTATTCCTCGGAAAGAATAGTGCTTTTGCAAAGGAAAACTTCGATAATTTTAGAGGGCGAAAAGTTGGAAGTGGGCAAGTATTTTGAAGAAGATATTTTCATTAAAGGCAATATAAAGGTAATTACCGTTGAATAGAGGAAGTAAAATTTCTGTAATTTCCACGGCGGAAGGCGCTTTAAGAAAGCTGAAAAAGGCACAAATCGCCGTTTTTAACTGCAAAAAAGAGGGCGCAAAGTTCATATTCGAGGTTAAAGATAAAGATACGCAAAAAGTTTTTGCAATTTTTGACAAGCCGTGTTATAATATAACGGTAGTAAGAAAAAGCCCTAAAAACAAACTTCTTTCCTTTTTGGCAGTGCGTGCGGGGCTGGTCGCGGGTGCGGCAGCTTTTATAGCTGCTTGCGCCGTAGCGAATTCCTTCGTTTTAAAAATCGAAGTCAGCGGAAGCGGAAGCTACCTTGAACCCGAAGTTAAAAAAATCGTTTACGACGAGGGCGCAAAGGAATTCAAACCCTTTTCGGCGTTTAACTTCTCGGTTGCTACGGGCAGGATACTTGCTTTGCCCCAGGTAACTTTTTGCAATATCGAAAAGCGCGGAAGCGTGCTTATCGTCGACGTGCAGGTGGATGAAGAGCATTTTGCCTCTGTCGACCCAAAACCGCTTGTAAGCGACTGTAACGGCGTTGTGAAAAATATCGTTGCGGTGTGCGGCACTGCGGCGGTCAGCGTCGGGCAAAGCGTGAGTAAGGGGGATACTCTTATCTATGCGCACACGCTTGCGGGCGAAAAAGAAATCAAATGTCTTGCCGCAGGTTTTGCCGAAATAGAGTGTTCGGGCCGCGCCGAATATTTTGCCGAAGGCGAAAGCGATACGAGTTTAAAGGAAGCGTATTCTTCCATTCTTATAGAAGAAGAAAACATTTTAAGCCGCACTCATTCGGTAAGCCCCACGGAAGGCGGGGTAATATATAAAATAGATTTTACATACTTGCACAAAATAAGTATCAACCTAAGTTAGATATGGATAAAAGCATAAGAAAGATTAACGCAAAAAACGCAGATATATTGCAAAGATTTTTGGGGACGTTTGACGAGAACGTCAACCTCATTATGCAGGAAACAGGCACCGTTATCCGCGTGGACGGCGTTGAGGTAGTTATAAGCGGTGCGGAAAAATGCGTTGTCACCGCAACGGACGCCGTCGAAAGTTTGATAGAGCTTTCCGCAAAGGGCGAAATTGTAGATAAAGGCAGGGTAATTTATTGCCTTGAACTTGCGCGCGAGGGCAGGGCAAAGGATATTTGCAAACTCTCTTCGGGCACGGTTGCTGTAACCTTCCGCGGTAAACAGATAAAGTGTAAAACCGTCGGGCAGAAAACTTACGTGGACTGTATAAAGAAGGACGCTATAACTTTCGGCGTGGGGCCTGCGGGCACGGGCAAAACCTATCTTGCGGTTTGCCTTGCCGTACAAGCCTATAAGCAAAAGCAGGCGGATAAAATTATTCTGACCCGTCCCGCCGTAGAAGCGGGTGAAAAGCTGGGATTTCTTCCCGGTGATTTGCAAACCAAGGTTGACCCGTATTTGCGGCCTTTGTACGACGCTTTGGAAGAAATGCTGGGTTCCGAAGCCTATTTAAAACTTATGGAACGCGGCACTATCGAGGTTGCGCCTTTGGCGTATATGCGCGGGCGCACGCTTTCAAACGCGTTTATAATTTTGGACGAAGCGCAAAACACCACGCGCGAACAAATGAAAATGTTTTTAACCCGTTTAGGCGACAATTCAAAAATGGTCGTAACGGGAGATATAACTCAAATCGACTTGCCCGACGGAAAGAAAAGCGGGCTTGAACATGCGGTTTCCGTGCTTAAAGACGTTGACGGAATATCCGTCGTTCAACTTTCGGATAAAGACGTCGTTCGTAACCCTTTGGTTATGCAAATAGTTAAAGCATACGATGCGGACGACAAGAGGAGGAAGAAAATTGACTAAGACAAAACTTAGCAATAAAGAGATTGTATTAAGTATTCTGACTTTTATCATTTGTCAGATATTACTTTTCGTTGTTTTGTTTTTAATGCTGGTAATCAATACCGGCAGTTGCGTTATACCGTTTATTCTCGACAACATAAATAACGTAATAACGGTAGCTATTGCATCCGTAATACTTTCCTTTATCGTGTACATTTACTTTTTTATCGAAAGTAAAGATATGCTTGCGCATTGCGGAAAAATTATAGAAGTATATTTGATTTTATATATCTCTTTGCTCGCAACCGACGTTATCGGCTTTTACGTTGATGCGGCGGCGCGCCCCCTTCTGTTTTTCCCGCTTATCACGGCAATGCTTTTCAAGCGCAGGAAAGCTATTTTCCTCACCTTCATATACAGCTTGCAAATATTCATTTTCAACCGTTTCTTAAACGGTGAAAGCATTACTTCGTTCGTCTCGATACCCGGAACTTACCAGCCCATTCACGTTATCGAAGGCTTCTCCGGTCTACTCGTAATGTTCTGCAGCGGCGTTTTGGGCATCTTCCTTTTGAGGGGTATCAAAACGAGAATGGGCACCGTTATGGTTGCGCTTGTGCTGTTTATCCCTACCGTAATAATCAATATCGTAATACAGCTTTCCAACTACGTCGGCGCAAATCTTGAACTTATGAAAATCTTAGAACTTGCAGTGTTCAGTTTGCTTGACTGCATTTTCTCTGTATTGCTGTTCGAACTTATTTTACCTATAATGGAAGTTCTCTTTTCCGAGCTTACACAGTTCAGACTCAGGGAACTTACATCCGACAACGCCAAACTCATTAAAAAACTTAAACAGCAGGCGTTGGGTACTTATAACCACTGCGTGGTGGTGGCACAGCTTGCCGAAGCATGCGCAAGCGCCATTAACGAAGACCCCGAACTCGCCCGTGCAGCGGCGTACTATCACGACATAGGTAAACTTAAAAACCCCGAAATGTTCGCCGAAAACCAAAGCGAGTACGACCTGCACAAAGAACTTACCCCCGAACTTTCGGTAGATATTATCCGTTCCCACGCAAGGGAGGGTGCAAAGCTGATAAAGAAGTACAAGCTGCCCGATTTCTTTGCGGATATAGCCGTTCAGCACCACGGCACTTTGCCTATTAAGTATTTCTACGCAAAGGCGCTTAAAATGAGCGACGGCGAATTGAACGTTTCAAATTATTCCTATCCCGGCCCTACGCCCACGTCTAAAATTGCGGCTATCATTATGATAGCGGACGCGTCGGAAGCGGCGGTGCGTTCCCTTTCCAACCGTTCGGCCGAAAACGTGGCAAAGTTGGTAGGTTCAATCGTCGAAGAGCGTATGAACTTAGACCAATTCGTTGACTGTAACATTACTTTAAGCGAGATTAACATTGTTACGCAGACGGTAATTAACCAGCTTGCAGGCGTATATCATGCAAGAGTTAAATATCCTAAACTTGTACTTTCTAAAAACAAATAATATGTTACATTTATATTGTGAAGAACAGAATTTTTCCGCTTTGGCGGGTGCATTCGACGGCGAGGTTGTTTCAGATGTTGACCTTGCCGCCGAAGTCGTTCTTGTAGACGAGGAAGAAATTCAAAGATTAAACCGCGAAACGCGTGAAGTGGACGCGGTAACAGACGTTTTGAGCTTCCCCGCGCTTGACGGCATAAAGGGTAAAAAACTGCAAAAAAAAGCCTTCCCCGCCGATATTGACGAGGAGGGCAACCTTTTTTTAGGCAGTATAGCAATATGTACAAAGCGCGCCAAGGAACAGGCGGAAGAGTACGGGCACAGCTTTGAAAGGGAGCTTAACTATCTTTTGACGCACGGGCTTTTTCACCTTTTGGGCTACGACCATATGACGGACGAAGACAAGGCTGAAATGCGCGGGCGTGAAGAGCGCGTAATGAGTAAATTAGGATTATCAAGGGATTAAGATGAGAAGCGGATTTATAGGTGTTATCGGCAGAGCCAACGCGGGCAAAAGCACTTTAATAAACGTAATGGTGGGCGAAAAAGTTGCAATAGTTTCGCCCAAACCGCAAACTACGCGCAACTCTATTTTGGGCGTTCTCACGCGGGAAGATTACCAGCTTGTTTTCGTCGATACCCCCGGTATTTATAAAAGCGCCAACCGTCTTACCGACATAATGATGAAGGCGACTGACGACACCGCAAAGGACGTTGATTTTATTCTTTTCGTTCACGACGGACACGCAGGGATTACCGAAAACGATATTTCTTTAATAAAGAAATATTCCTCGGGCAAAATTCCTATGGCGATAGCTTACACCAAGATAGATATTATGCCCAAGGAGAACATTGCAAAGGACGCGCAAATTCTTTCCGAAAACGGTATAGAATGCGACGTCTTCCCAGTATCCGCGCGCAAGTACCAAAACATCAAAAAACTTGAAAATTACCTTGTCGAACAGATGCCCGAGGGCGAAAAAGTTATCGCCGAGGACATAGTTTCGGACAAGAGCGAAAAATTCATGGTTGCCGAAATTATGCGTGAAAAAATTCTTCTCAAATTCGACGAAGAAATTCCGCACGGCGTCGGCATAGTAATAAACGAATTCAAGCGCAAAGAAAACGGCACTTACGAAGTAAACCTCGATATAGTTTGCGAAAAACCCAACCACAAAGCCATACTTATAGGCAAGCAGGGCAGGGCGATAAAGGAAGTTTCTTCTTTCGCCCGCGAGGGTATGGAAAAATTCCTCGGTGCGAAAGTTTTCTTGACCACTTACGTTAGAGTGGAAGAGGACTGGCGCAACCGCCCCGGTCTTATCAAAGATATCTTTGTCGAATAATTATTCTTTTCCGTCTAACTGTTTGTAAAGCATATAATAGCTTACGTTGCCCGTCTTTTCAAACATTTTCCAGGCAAGTTCGGCAGCGTCTTTATCTCTTTTCATATAGCACCTCTTAATAAAAGCGTGTGCTAAATAGTAAAAATTATTTATGGAAATTAAAACGAACGCTCTAATGTTAAGGGCGGTTGATTACAACGAAAACGACAAAATTTTAACTTTGCTTTCCGCGGAATACGGCAAAATTTCGGCGGGGATAAAGGGCGTTAAAAAGCCCAACGCCAAATTAAAATTCGCCGCCCAACCCTTTTGCTTTGCGGAATACATTTTGGCGCAGCGGGGGGACAAGTTCACCGTAATCAACTGTTCGGAATGTGAAAGTTTTTACGACCTTCGCACGGACATAAACAAGTTTTACGCGGCAAGCGCGGTAATAGAGGCGGTGAACGCCCTCACCTACGAAGGCGACGAGTGCGCCGTAATTTTCTCCGAGTGCATAAGAACCCTTTCCGAAATGTGTTCGGGGGACGAGCGTTTAGCTTTAATAAAATTTCTTGTTTTCGCTTTGCGGAAGTCGGGTTACGGAATTGCTTTGGATAACTGCACCGAGTGCGGCGCCGAGCTTACAAGCGCCGAAAAACTACGCTTCGATATGGACGCGGGCGCGTTCACCTGCTACGGCTGCGGTAAAGGAATAGGGGCAAGCCAAGTAACCTACAACCTTTTAAGAAAACTTGACGGCAAGTCTTACGAAAAAGACTTTATAACCGAAGACGGCGAAAAACGCGCTTTGCGTTTACTGCGCGAATACTTCGCATACAAAACGGACAACCAATTAAAAAGTTTATCCGAATATATAAGATTAATATAAAAGCGGTGCGATTTTTGCGCCGTTTTTTATAATTTTTACAATTTTTGGCAAAACGCTTGCTTAATCGGTATTTTTATATTAAAATATAAAAGTTAAGAAAATTATTTATAAAATTTGGAGGAATTTTAAATGGCAAAGAAGTATTGCTATCTCTTCACAGAGGGAGATGCAACCATGCGCGAACTGTTGGGCGGCAAAGGTGCTAACCTTGCCGAAATGACCAAAATCGGTCTTCCCGTACCCCAGGGCTTCACAATTTCAACCGAGGCCTGCACACAGTATTATAAAGACGGCCGCAAGATTAACGACGGTATTCAGAAAGAAATCCTTTCTTATATCGACAAAATGGAGCAAATTTGCGGCAAGAAGTTCGGCGATAAAGAAAATCCTTTGCTCGTTTCCGTACGCTCGGGCGCACGCGCTTCCATGCCCGG
>JAIDQV010000145.1 GCA_029062045.1 Clostridia bacterium | reverse complement strand
GTTGCAACCGTCAATTTATTATCCATGCAGATTTCCGAGTTTTAAAAAAGGCACAATAAAAATGGTGCGATTTTTAATTACTGTACATTTTCTTTAATTTCCACCGTATAGCGTTTAGAGCTGCGGGGCGTGGAAGAAGCAACAAGCGTTCTTAAAGCCTTGGCAATTTTGCCCTGCTTGCCGATAACCTTGCCCATATCGCTTTCGTCCAAAAGAACGGTCACTTCGATTACGTTTTCTTTTTCTTCCACTTCGTAATTGATTTGGTCCTTCTTTTCCGCGAAAGTTTCAACCACGTACTTAATTAAATCAAGAATTTTTTCGTTCATAAATACTCCCTTAGGCGCGTTAAATTAGGGATTATTGCGCCCTTCTGAAAATTAGTCCTTTTTCTTCTTGTCGTTGGTCTTAGGTGCTGAAAGTTTTTTGCTCTGTTCCATAGCGCCGACTTTTACAAGATAGCTTTTTACCGTTTCGGTAGGCTGAACGCCCTTTGCAAGCCAAGCCTTTGCCTTTTCAACGTCGATGTTGATTTCAGCGGGGGTCTTGAGGGGGTCAACGTAACCGATTTTGTCGATATACTCGCCCGAACGCGCCTTTCTCGAATCGATAACTACTACGCGGTAGAAAGGGCTCTTCTTGTCGCCCATTCTCGTAAGTCTCATTTTAACTGCCATTTTTTTATTCTCCTGTTTATATAAAAATTTTAATTTTTGTCGTTATTTGCCACATATGTGGGGGTCTATTGAATTTTAGCCCCCAAAAACCAAGCCAAAACCTCAGAGATGCGGTGCAATGCTAGGCGCGGGAATTTTTACGACGGGGAGTTTACTTGAAGTAAATGACCCTAGAAAAAATTGCCGCAACAACGCAGTGTGCCGTATATATGAGGTTGCCTAGAAAGGCAATCTTCTTTTGCCGCTTCTAAGCTGCTTCATAAGCTGCTTCGTCTGGTCGAACTGCTTTAAAAGCTGGTTAATTTCCTGCACGCTTGTGCCGCTACCCGCCGCAATTCTCTTCTTGCGGGAAGAGTTTATGATTGCCGGTTCAATCCTTTCTTTCTGGGTCATTGACTGAATAATGGCTTTGGTTCTCTCCATCTTTTTTTCGTCAATGTCCTCGGCTTTAACCTTGCCGCCCATACCGGGCATCATCGAAAGCAGCGCCTGTGCGCCGCCCATCTTCTTCATGCTTTCAAACTGTACGAGGTAGTCTTCCAAGGTAAAGGTGTTTTCAAGCATCTTCTTCTGCATTGCCTTTGCCTGCTCTTCGGAAACAACCTCCTGCGCCTTTTCGATAAGCGTCAAAACGTCGCCCATTCCGAGTATTCGGGACGCCATTCTGTCGGGATAGAAAGGCTCTAAGTCGGTCAGCTTTTCGCCCACGCCGATAAACTTTATGGGCTTGCCCGTTACGGCTTTTATTGAAAGGCACGCACCGCCGCGGGTATCGCCGTCGAGCTTGGTTAAGATAATGCCCGTAACTTCAAGCCTTTCGTTAAAGGTCTTTGCAACGTTTACGGCAACTTGTCCCATCATGCTGTCGACGGTGAGAAGAATTTCGCAAACGTCAACTGTCTTTTTGATGTTTTCAAGCTCCTGCATCAACGGCTCGTCAATTTCAAGCCTGCCCGCCGTATCTATAACGACGGTATCGAAACCCATCGAGCGCGCGTATTCAACCGCTTCCTTCGCGGTCTTTACGGGGTTCTGGGTGCCCTTTTCAAACACTTCCGCCCCCGCCTTTCCACCAACAACTTTAAGCTGGTTAATAGCCGCGGGTCTGTAGATATCGCAACCGACCAAAAGGGGCTTTTTACCGCTCTTTTTGAGGTTGACGGCGAGCTTGCCGCACATAGTGGTTTTGCCCGCGCCCTGCAAACCGCACATCATTATGACGGTAGGGGGCTTGGGGGAAATATTGAGTTTTTGGTTTGTAGAACCCATCAGTGCGATAAGTTCTTCGTTTACTATCTTTATAACCTGCTGCGCGGGGTTGAGGCTTTTTAAAATTTCCTGCCCGACAGCTTTTTCGGAAACTTCACGGCAAAACTCTTTGGCAACCTGAATGTTTACGTCGGCCTCCAAAAGAGCAACGCGCACTTCGCGCATAGCCGTTTTTATTTCAAGCTCGGTAAGTCTGCCGCGCTTTGTAAGTTTGGAAAATATGTGGTTTAATCTTTCAGATAATGAAGAGAACGCGCCCAATGATTTAATTATCCTTATTAATAATATCTGTTAGCTTGTCAACCTCGGTGGCAAATTCGGGGTGAGCCTGTTTAAAGCCTTCCGCCCAAATGTTTACGTCTGTTGCCATATAAGAAGTTTGCAAGCTGAGTTCGCTAAGCCTTTTTGAAAAGCCCAACTTTTCTTCGTATTCTTCAAGCTGTTTTTTGCAGGTTTTCAAACACTCGGATACGCCCTGCCTTGTTATGCCCTTTTCGTCTGCAATCTCCGAAAGGGTTAAATCGAGGTTGAAATACATATCCGTTATTTCCTGCTGCGTGGGCGTCAAAAGCCCGCGGTAAATATCCCACAGCCCTATAAAAGAAACTTTATCCATAAGTTTTACCGTTTTATTTTACAACGCCCGTTTAACATTGTCAAGTATTTTTACTTTACATTATTGCCGTATTTTAAGCAAAATTATAACATATTTAACATTAAAATTTATTTTTTAACAAATAACCTGCCAAAAATAACGCAAAAGGCTTTAAATTGACTTAAATTTTTCAATATGTTAAAATTTAACACGTTGAGGAAATACGACCCATGTGTAGAGAAATAGACAATATTCTTTACGACACAGCGTCCTCCACCG
>JAIDQV010000144.1 GCA_029062045.1 Clostridia bacterium | reverse complement strand
GAGGGCGACGTTCTTGACAGCATAGTTTGTTTCTTTTCTATTTTTGCCGACCCTACAAGGGTGAGAATGTTGTCGGCCTTGGCTATTTCGGAAATGTGCGTTACCGATTTGTCGCGCGTGCTTGAAATTAACCAAACCACGGTTTCCCACCAGCTCAGGCTTTTAAAGAATTTAGGTATAGTAAAAAGCGAACGTTCGGGTAAAATAATTTTTTACAGCCTTGTGAACGACACGGTGAACGACGTAATGCTTAAAGGCGTTGAGTTTTTGGGTTGCTAAACTGAATAAAACTTGTAAAAGGCGGCTTGTTGGCCGCCTTTTAAATATTATAATATTTAATTGCAAATATTTTGCTTATATGCTATACTTTAAAGTAGGGAATTATGGACGTTATTAAGGAAAAATTAAAACTACTTCCGGATAATCCCGGAGTGTATATAATGCTTGACGAGTATAAAAACGTAATTTACGTAGGAAAGGCCCGCGTTCTTAAAAACAGGGTGCGGCAATATTTCCACAGCTCGGAAAAGCCCGAAAAAGTTATGAAAATGGTTGAAAACATCCGTGATTTCAACTATATTATAACCAATTCCGAAATTGACGCACTTGCACTTGAAAACAATCTCATAAAAAAGTACAAGCCTAAGTATAACATTCTTTTAAAAGACGATAAAACTTACCCTTACGTAAAAGTCAATATGCGGGAAGATTTCCCGAATTTTTCTATAACCCGCAAAATTAAAAAGGACGGCGGCAAATATTTTGGTCCTTTTATGGGTGGAATAAGCTGTAAAGATATTCTCGAAATTTTGCAACTTACCTTTTGCGTTCGTCTTTGCCATACGGCAACAACGGGTAAAAAGCGTGAGTGTTTAAATTACCATATCGGCAGATGTCTTGCGCCGTGTGCGGGCAAGGTTAGCAAGGAGGACTACGCCGTACGCGTTAAAAACGCGCTTAGCTTTCTTGACGGCAACTACAAAGAAGCCGAAGCATTATTGCAAAGTAAAATGGTTAATGCCGCCGATAATGAAAACTTTGAGCTTGCTCTCGACTACAAGAAAAAGCTTGAAATGCTTTCTAAACTTGAAGCTAAGCGGATAACTTCTTTGAACCGCTACATTGATGCGGACATAATAGCATACGCTACGAACGGGCTGTATTCCGCAGTCAATATTCTGGTTACGCGTAAAGGGATAATGCAGGGCGGAAGCTCTTTCGCTTTGGATGAGGCGCACTTAACCGACGGCGAAGCGTTAACGGGCTTTATTGTCCAGTATTATCAGCATCACGAAGTTCCTTCCGAAATTATCTGCGAAGAGTTTTGCGAAAAAGAGCTTCTGCAAAACTATTTTAAAGAGAAGTTTGATAAAAGCGTTGAAGTCACCCTTGCAAAACAGGGCGACAAAGCAAGGCTTTTGCAAATGGCGAAGAAAAACACCGAAGAATATCTTGAAAAATCGGTTGACAAGATAAAGCATAAAGACGATATGACGGTGAACGCTTGCAAGCACTTACAGGAACTTTTGTCTCTTAAAGCGTACCCGCGAAGAATGGAATGTTACGATATTTCGAATATCAGCGGGGTGGATAAAGTCGGCTCGATGGTTGTGTTTATTGACGGCGAAGCCGACAGAAGCAGTTACCGTCGCTTTAAAATAAAGACGGTAGAGGGCGCAAACGACTTTGCATCTTTGCAGGAAGTGTTGACGCGCAGGCTTGATAAACTCGGTACTGACGAGGAAGAGAAATTCCCCAAGCCGGACTTAATAATTATAGACGGAGGTAAGGGGCAGCTTTCTTCTGTTAAAGAGATATTCGACGAAAAGAACATTGAAGGCATAGAGCTTATTTCTCTTGCCAAGCGTGAAGAAGAAGTATTTACCCTCTATTCCGATGAAAGCGTGAAGATATCTCACCGCGATTATTCTTTAAAAATGTTACAAAGAATCCGCGACGAAGCGCATAGATTTGCAATAACCTATTTCAGAAATCTTCACTCTAAGCGCAACTTGCAAAGCGTTCTTTCTGAAATTGACGGAGTAGGCAAGGCTAAGAGAATGGCTCTAATGGAAAAGTTCGGAACGCTGGATAGAATTATGAGTGCAAGCGTTGACGAACTTGCCGAAGTAAACGGAATTTCCAAGACGATAGCGCATAATATTTACGATTATTTAAAAGAAAACTTATGAAGAAATTAAATTATAAACTTATAGTTTCCGACTTCGATGGAACGCTTATTGACGATAACCAGCAAATTTTGCCAAAGGTGCGCACTGCGATTAAAGATTATATTGCTTGCGGCGGCATATTTGCCGTTTGTACGGGTAGAATGACTTGCTGTATTCTTCCCAGGGTGAGAGAGCTCGGTTTAAAGGGGCTTGTCGTTGCCTATCAGGGAACGGTAATTGCCGACATCGAAAGCGGTAAAATTCTCAGATACGGCGGCATAAAAAGCGAAGGCGTTGCGGAAATTTGCCGTAATATCAAAGAATTAGGTCACCCTGTGAACGTTTACAGTGGTGATGAGTTGTATACAGATATTCCTAAAGACAATGAGTACTTGCAGCGCTACGAGCGCATAGTCGGTATTGACGCAAAATACATTGACGGTGATATTTCGGATTTTGTAATTAAAAACGACTTGTTTTGCCAAAAAGTCGCTATTTTGGTCGCCCATGAAGAACAAGCAGAGTTATATGCTGAACTTTGCAGAAGGCTTGGAAACAAGTACGACGTAACTTGCAGTGCTAAGGTGCTTATTGAGGTTTCACCTCTAGGAGATAATAAGGGGCAGGCGGTAAAATTTCTTGCAAATAAATTCGGTATTCCCATTGAAAAAACTATTGCTTGCGGCGATAATTTAAACGATTTATCTATGGTACAGGTTGCGGGATTGGGCGTTGCCGTAGGTAATGCAACGGACACTTTAAAGAATGCGGCGGACTTTGTTTCTGTTTCTAATAACGAAGGCGCAATTGCACAAGTAATTGAAGAATTTGGATTTATTAAATAAATGACTGAAATTTTAGCCCCCGCAGGGGATAAAAACAGTGCTTTGGCGGCGGTAAATGCCGGTGCAAACGCAATATATTTAGGGTTGAAAGAATACTCCGCAAGAAGTTCTGCGGAGAATTTTGACTATGAAAATTTTGAGGAAATTTCAAAGTATTGCCACGCATTCGGCGTAAAAGTTTACGTTGCAATGAACACCCTCGTTAAAGATGGAGAGTTGAAAAACTTCATTTCATCTGCTGTAACCGCATGGAACAAAGGCGCGGACGCACTGATAATTTCAGATATATTTTTAGGAAAATTTTTAAAAGAAAATTGCCCGGAAATAATCCTGCACTTATCAACCCAGGCGGGCGTTTGCAACGCTTACGGCGCCAGGCTTGCAAAAAAGTACGGCTTTTCACGCGTAATTTTGGCGCGTGAAACCGCCATTGAAGATATAGAAGAAATAGCAAAAATAATAGAAACCGAAGTCTTCGTTCAAGGTGCGCTATGCACTTGCTTTTCGGGACAGTGCTATCTGTCGTCGTTTGCTGGTGGCAACAGCGGCAACCGCGGCAAATGCAAGCAGCCGTGTAGGAAAAAATATTCTATTGACCGTGAAGGCTTTGAAGACAGCGCGTACAGGCTTTCGTTATCCGATTTAAGCGTGGGTGAGAATATTGATAGGCTTGTCGGCGTAGGGGTTGCTTCTTTTAAAATAGAGGGTAGAATGCGTCGCCCCGAATATGTATCTGCCGCTGTCAAGTATTACAAAAATTTACTTAAAAACGTAGAAAATTCTGCTGCTTTAAGCGATTTAAAACGCACTTTTAATCGCGGAAATTACACAAAAGGGCTTGCGTTCGGACAAGATAAGTCTTTTATTTCGTCGCAGGTTCAGGGGCATATCGGTGAATTCGTCGGTATAATCAAGGTCGAAAACGGTAAATTTATTTGCCAAAGCCGTCAAAAATTTTCAAAAGGGGACGGTTTCAAAATTTTAAGAGGCGGAAAAGAAGTAGGCGGTGCAATTTATTTAGGCGAAGCTAAAAACGGTTTTATTCTTTCGTCAAAAGCACGCTTGAAAAACGGTGACAAAGCATTTATTACGACGGATACCGCGCTTAACGCAAGACTGTTATCCACAGACAAAAATATACCTATAAATGTGGAAATTAATCTCTTTGCGGGTAAAAAAGCACAAGTTTTTATAAACGGAAACGCCTTTACAGGCGAGACAGCTCTCGAATGTGCGCAAAGCCGTCCGATTACTGTGGAAGAAATTCAAAAGGCTTTCAAAAAAGTTGACAAATATCCGTTTGAAGTAAGATTTGGTGCAATAAATACCGACGGTGTATTTATGCCTGCCTCCGAATTGAATGCACTGCGCCGCACGGTTTATGCCAAGTTTTATGATAATTTGACAGCCACAAACCGTAAGGTTATTACACCTAACTGCGTATTTTCCCAGAAAAGCAGCGTTAAAAACGTAAAAATTGCAGCAATTTGCACAAATTTTAGCAATATAACTGCGGATATCGGCATACTTAAACTGAACGATTTTTACGCGGATATTTCAGCACTTGTAAGGAATTTTAAAGGCGAAAAGTACTTATTTTTACCGCCATATTTGACGGGAAAAGAAATTGAAAAAGTCAAGGATATTGTCAAAGGTTTTGACGGAATATATTGCGACGGTATCTACGGCATCGAACTAGCAAGTGAGCTTGACAAGCCGCTGTTTGCGGGAACGGGTTTCAATATATCCAACAGAGCGGACATCGAAATGTGCAAGGCAAAGTATATTGCTCTTTCGAAAGAACTGACCGCATCCGAAGCGGCTGATATTACGGCAGAAAATTCTTTTTATTTGACAGCGGGCGATATTAAAGTAATGGATTTGATTTACTGTCCGTTTGAAAAGCGTTGCGCAACCTGCGACAAGCGTGAAAACTATACTTTAACCGACGAAAACGGAAGGAAATTTCCTCTCAGAAGGTATAAAACGGGTGCGTGCAGGTTTGAGTTGTACAATTGCGCAAGTTTAGCAGCGTCAACCCCCACGGGCACTCTTTTAGACTGTACGTTGCAATCTGAGCCGCAGAAAATTATTGAAATTTGTAAAAACGATAAGGCTTTGCGTGAATATTTCAAAAATTACACCCGCGGACATTCAGAGCTTTCAGTTTTTTGATTTATGGATAATAAAAGTTTAGAAAAACTCGAACTTAATAAAATTTTATCTGCGGTTGCGGAATTTGCTGCGCTTGATAATGGCAAGGCGCTTATTTTGGCATGCCAGCCGTCAACTGATTTAATTGAAGTAAGGCGTCGACTTGATATTACCGAAGAGTGTGATAAACTTCTTTATACCTACGGCGTGGGGAAGATAGAAGTTTTCCCTGATTTAAAAGATAATCTTGTGCGGGCGTCGAAAGGGTCAATTCTTTCTTGCAAAGAGCTTTTAGACTGCGCCGCACTTATGCGCTCGGCAAGAATAGCCTACACAAGCATTGAAAAGATTGAAGAAGAACTTCCGCTTACTAAATTGCTGACGAAAAACATTCATTTTGACAGGCGTTTAGAAGACGATATTTGCGATAAAATAATTTCGGTTGACGCTTTAAGCGATAACGCAAGCGATAGGCTTTACTCTATAAGAGTAAAAATTAAAAGTCTTAACGCTCGCATACGCGAAAAACTTGCAGAATACTCTTCGGGCAAGTACTCCGAATTTTTGCAAGACGGGATAGTAACAATAAGAAACGACAGATACGTTGTCCCTGTAAAAGCCGAGCATAAAAACCATATTAAAGGTTTTATTCATGACCGTTCCAAGACGGGTTCAACTTTCTTTATCGAGCCTGAATATATTCTAGAACTGAACAATGAGCTTATTGCGCTGACTATTGACGAACGCGAAGAAATCGAGGCAATTTTAAAATCTTTGTCAAACCGTGTAGGGTCTATGTCCGAAGTGCTTGAAAGAGATATTGAAATCCTTGCCGAGCTTGACAGCCGTTTTGCAATAGCTGAATACTGCTATTCAAAAAAATGCACTAAGCCCAAAGTGAATAATCGCGGATGTATCAATATCGTCAAAGGGCGGCATCCGCTTATTGATAAAGACAAGGTTGTTCCCGTTTCAATCGAACTTGGTGAAAAATATAATTTTCTACTTTTAAGCGGCGCGAACACCGGCGGCAAAACCGTAACGCTGAAAACTTGCGGGCTTTTCTGTCTTATGGCATCTTGCGGGCTTTATATTCCTGCGTCCGAGGGAAGCTCGGTCGGGGTATTTGAAAACGTATTTTGCGATATAGGGGACAGTCAAAGTATAGAAGAAAGTTTGTCAACTTTTTCTTCGCATATAACCAATATAATCAATATTTGCAACAATGCGTATTCAAACAGTTTAGTGCTTATTGACGAGCTTGGCGGCGGAACAAATCCGGATGAGGGGCAAGCTATTGCAAAATCGGTAGTAAAGCACTTGTTAGAGCGCGGAGCAAAAGGTGTTGTAACCACACACTTTACGCCGCTTAAAGAGTTTGCTTACACCGTGGGTGGAATTGAAAACGCAAGTATGGAATTTGATTCCGACAATTTAAAACCCCTTTACAGAATAAAAATCGGTTTACCGGGGGCAAGTAACGCCTTGGCAATTTCAAGGCGGCTGGGAATGAGTGCGGAAATTCTTGAACGCGCAGAAAGCTATTTGTCCGAGGGTGCAAGAAGTTTTGAAAACGTTGTGCGCCGCGCAGAGGAAAGCAGAATAGAGGCAGAAAGAAAACTTGCGGAAGTTTCTTCAATGCAGCGTGAATGGCGCGAAAAACTAGATAAAGTGAACGCACAGATTGCCGAACTTAACCGCGAAAAAGAGAAGATAGCACGTTCGGCACGCACCGAAAGCCGAAGAATTATAACAGAAAGAACCGAACAAGCTGAAGAGATGCTTGCGGCAATAGAAGAAATCTTTAAAAAGAAAGAGCTGAAAGAGGCGGATTTAATTGCCGCCCGCACCCTTAAAAATAGACTTAAAGACAAGGCCTTTGATGAAGAGGAAAATAAAAAGCAGGTTACGGACTATATCCCCGCAACTGCACAGAATTTGAAAGTCGGGATTTTTGTTTTTGTAAAACCCATGGATAGCAGAGGGCAGGTTGTTGCTTTCAACGCTACAAAGGGTGAGGCTGAAGTTCAATGCGGAAGTCTTAAAATGCACTTAAAACTTAAAGACTTGCTCATTATAGGTGAAGAAAAGGCTAAGCCGAAAAGCGTTAAGATAGTTAAAAAATTACCTAAGTCTATGCCCGTTCTTGAAATAAACGTTTTGGGGATGAACGTTGAAGAAGCGCTTTATGAGGTAGATAACTTTATCGACCGCGCCGTAACGGACAATTTGGAAGAAATCAAAGTTATCCACGGCGTGGGCACGGGTAAACTCAGAAATGCAATTTCCGAACATCTCAAAAGGCATAAAAACGTTGAAAGCTATCGCCTTGGCAAATACGGCGAGGGCGAAACCGGGGTTACTTTTATTAAATTAAAATAGGCTTGTACTTGTCGAATACACGCGCCTTGAAAAGAATATTATATAATTGATAAAATCGTTCTTTTTGAGGTAAAC
>JAIDQV010000143.1 GCA_029062045.1 Clostridia bacterium | reverse complement strand
GTGGACTTGCCGTGGTCAATGTGCGCAATTATACAAAAGTTGCGTATGTTTTGCTTTTTGCCCATATAATTCCTTAATTTCGCCCGCGCGTATAAACGCGCGGGCGAGCTTTGTTTTGTATACTGTTTGCTTGCTTACTCTACCACTGCAAGCCTGTCCAAAAGGTTATCGTTTGAAAGTATAGTGCCGCCGCCTATAACCGAGGCAAGCTGCGGCTCTTCGGGTGTGTTCACAGGTATGTTCAGCTTTGCTTCGATATACTCCGCAAGCCCGTCCATTTTCATCGCCCCGCCCGAAAGATACACGCCGCCGTGCATAACGCCCGAAGCAACTTCTGCGGGGAGCTTTGAAAGAACAAGCCCGACGTATTCCAAAATTTTATCGATATATGTCGTAATCACGCCGTAAATCTGTTCGGAATTTACCGCAATAGACGCAGGCGCACCCGAAGTAATTTCCCTGCCCTCGACAACGTTCATTTTGTTATCGTCGGGCAACAGACTTCCGACGGAAATTTTCAACCTTTCGGCTGTAAGCGCACCTATTTTAAAGCCCAAATTTTCGGCAAGCTCGTCAATTAAATGCACGTCGATATTCGCCCCGCCGAGGTTGACCGTCAATCCGTAAATAATTCCGTCCTGCGACAAAGCGGCAATGTTGGTTATCGAATGCCCTATATCCAGCACGAACATAGGCGTACTTTCGCTAATTGCCACGTTGTGGCCGAGTATTGCGGCAAACGGCGTAACCGTGAAGTAAACTGCGGCAAGCCCGCACTCGTCGGCAATGCGAAGATATTTTTGCTTTAACTCGGCTTTCGCACCGCAGGGAAGAATGAAAACCGCCTCAACCCGCTTTGCCTTTTTACGGGTTATTTCTATTTTTTCAAGGAAATATTCCAAAAGAATAGACGCGAGATTTTCGTTTACTATATCGCCCTCGAAAACGGGGTTAACGATATGGGTATTTACAGCCGCCCTGCCCGAAAGCGCACGCGCCTTATCGCCGCAAGCCTTGACGTTAACTACCTTTTCACCGCCTTCAAAGCCTTCTTCAACGGCAATACAGGTGGCTTCTTTTAAAACCACCCCGCAGCCCGTCATATATATTTTCGTAAATCCCGAACCCATATCAATGGATATTCTTTTCATTGGTCTATACGTACTCCGTCAAGTAATTTTTTGGTTAATGTTACGGGCAAGCCCACAACGTTTGTGTAACTGCCGAAATATTCCTGCACTATACCGCCGTCCTGAATTCCGTAGCTTCCCGCTTTGTCCAAAGGCGAGCCGCTGTCAACGTAAATTCTAATGAATTCGTCCGACAATATATTGAATTTAACCTCTGTTTTGTCAAAATCGATAAGTTTTTTAAAAGGGCTTTGAACGCACACGCCCGTTATCACAAAATGCGTTTTGCCGGATAACATTTTAAGCGTTTTGAAGGCATCGTCCCTGTCCTTGGGCTTACCCAAAACCTTGTTATCGAACACCACCACGGTATCGCACCCGATAACCGTTTTGTAGGGGTTAAGGGCGAAAACCTCGTCGCACTTCCGCTCTGCAAGGGCGCACGCCATCTGCTCGGGGAAGAGTGAAATGTTTACTTTTTCGTCGCCTTTTGCGGGGATAACTTCAAACTTTTGTATAATCTGGGATAAAAGTTCCTTTCTCCTCGGTGAAGCGCTTGCTAATACAAAATCCATGGTATATAAATAC
>JAIDQV010000142.1 GCA_029062045.1 Clostridia bacterium | reverse complement strand
ACAACGCAATGAATTTGCACTTCGAGTCCGCCGCTATGATTTTGACTTTGGTTACAGTCGGAAAATGGCTTGAAGAGAAATCAAAGAAAAAGACGGGCAGCGAGATAGAAAAACTTTTGAAGCTAGCCCCCGATACCGTAACCGTAGAGATTGACGGCGAGCAGAAAACAATTTCCGTAAAAGACGTAAAAGAGGGCGACATTCTCATCGTAAAGCAGGGTGAATACATCCCCGTTGACGGTACTGTTATAAGCGGAAGTTCTTTTGTGGACAAATGTGCAATTACGGGTGAAAGCCTGCCCGTCGAAGTTGTTGAAGGGGACGGCGTTACCTCGGCGGCACTTGTTAAAAGCGGCGTCATAAAAATGCGTGCGGAGCGCGTAGGTGAGGAAACTACTCTTTCTAAAATTATTAAAATGGTCAAAGAGGCGGGCGCCAGCAAAGCCCCCATACAGAAGATTGCCGATAAAATTGCGGGTATTTTTGTCCCCGCAGTAGTTGTTATATCTCTTGTAACCTTCTTAATATGGTTGCTGGTTGACGGCGGATTCGTCGCCGAGCACTGCGTAACTTATGCAATAAGCGTGCTAGTTGTTTCTTGCCCTTGCGCTTTGGGACTTGCAACGCCCGTTGCAATTATGACGGCAACAGGCAAGGGTGCGTCCCTTGGAATTCTCTATAAAGATGCGGAAAGTTTGCAAAAAACCTGCAATATTAGCGCAGTATTGTTAGATAAAACCGCGACTATTACCGAAGGTAAACCGCGCGTAACCGAGATTTTGACTTTCGGAATTGAAAGGGATTTTGCTTTAAAACTTGCCTGCGGCATTGAAAAAAATTCAAATCATCCGCTGGCAAAATGCGTTGTTGAATATGCCGTTGAGTGTTTTGAAGTTGAGGGCTTCGAATATCTTACCGGCAAAGGCGCAACAGCGGTTTATGACGGTAAAAAGTACCTTTTGGGTAATAAAAAACTGCTTGAAAAGGTCAACATTTCAAAAGAAGTTGCCGAGAAGGCGGCCGAACTTTCAAAAAGCGGAAACACCGTAATCTACCTTTCAGACGAGAAGGCTGTGCTGGCATTAATAGCTATTGCCGATACTGTAAAAGAAGGAAGTGTAGACGCTGTTTCGCTATTAAAAGCGCGCAATATGCGTGTTGCTATGTTAACCGGCGACGAGCAACATACTGCGCAGGCGGTGGCTTCAAGCGTCGGAATAGACGAATTTGTTGCCGAAGTTCTGCCCGAAGATAAACTTAAAGCCGTTGAAAACGTTCAAACTGTTGGCGGCTGTGTGGCAATGGTAGGTGACGGTATAAACGATTCGCCGGCGCTTAAGCAGGCGGACGTAGGTATAGCTATGGGCAACGGAACGGACGTTGCCATCGATTCGGCGGATATTGTCCTTGTAAGTGAAGATTTGCGCACCCTTGATACCGTTTTCGATTTAAGCCGCGCCACAGTGCGCAATATAAAAGAGAACCTTTTCTGGGCGTTCTTCTATAACGTGGTAATGATACCCGTTGCAGCAGGTGCGTTTTCTCCACTTGGCTTTGTTTTCAATCCAATGATTGCGGCAGCCTGCATGAGTTTAAGCTCACTTTTTGTGGTTGGCAATGCATTGAGACTGCTTCTATATAAAAATAAAAAAGTAAAAAAGGAAGACATTTTTATGAAAAAAATCGTGAATATTGAAGGAATGTGCTGCGAGCACTGCGCAAAAAGGGTTGAAGATAAACTTTCGACCATAAAAGGTGTTGTATCCGTTGACGTTAAGCTGAAGAAAAAAATTGCTGTTATCCGTAGCCGTGAAGAGGTGTATGACGAGGTAATTACCGCGTACGTAACCGACGCGGGATATAAAGTTTTATCAATCGAGAGCAAATGACAAACAGCGTCATATTATGACAGTATAAGCCATTATAACATTTTGACACTTATGCATACGCGGCGGTATAATTTTTATAGGAGGTTGCGTTATGCAGGACACGATGTTATTGGACAGGCGCACAAAAGATTTGGTTAAAGAATACGTGCCGGAGGGCGACGTTCTTGACAGCATAGTTTGTTTCTTTTCTATTTTTGCCGACCCTACAAGGGTGAGAATGTTGTCGGC
>JAIDQV010000141.1 GCA_029062045.1 Clostridia bacterium | reverse complement strand
CCCGTAAGCGGCATAAGTCGGGTGATTACGTCAGCCCCCTCCGTAATAAAAGAAATTTCTTGGACGTAGCCGCTTTTTGCGGTTACCGTTTTTTCGTTTTCGATTTTTGCGCCGCGTGATTTAAGTTCGGATTTTATAAGCGAAAAAAATGCCGTGCCGAATTTTGATGACGTTTTTTTGAACTTAAATTTACAATAAGCGCGCTCGTTGACATGTTTACAGCCAAGCGCCTCCGAAAGTAGCGACGATTGCCGTGCCGCGCTTGTTTTCAAAGAAGAAATTTCCTCATATATTGCCGCACGCTCTTCATCCGTATGCGCATCTACAAGCAAACTAGATACGGACTTTTCCTCTTCAAGTGCGGATATAAGCGCAGAAAACTTGTCCTTTATAAATTTTAAATTGTTGTACTTAGATAAAACCGACAAATAGTAAGCCTTATCAGCCTGCACTTCGGGGTATTCCAGAAGTTCTTTCGTTTCTTCAAAACTGTCAAGCGCTCTTTCTGCCGCGTCGATTATATCGATGTAAATGCCGTACATAAAATAATTATAACACAATATTTAAAAAAAGTCATTTAAATAAAAACGGTCAAACCGAGCAACTGCTCAATTTGACCGTTAAAATTAATATGAATTTAACATTTTATCTATTCCTATGCCGTATCCCCTCGTCGGGTCGTTTATAAACACGTGGGTTACAGCACCGATAAGTTTTCCGTTCTGAACGATAGGACTGCCGCTCATTCCCTGAACTATTCCGCCCGTCTTTTCAATAAGCCTTTTATCTTCAACCTTTATAACAAAGTTGCGGTTGTCTTTATTGTTCTTGTCCACCTTCACTATTGAAATTTTATAAGTTTCAGCCTCTTTACCGTACACTGTAGAATAAATATACGCCGTACCGATACTTACCTCATCTAAAGACGCTTTGCTTATCTTAATAAGATTAGAACAGTTAAAGTTTTCAGTAAGTTTGCCGTAAACGCCGCAAGAACAGTTCACTTCCGCCTGACCTATAACCGAGCTTTCAAATGCCCCGCGAAGCTCACCGGGGGTTCCTCTTACGCCCTTTTTTACGTCGTAAATTAGGCTATTATATACGGTGCCGCCGTTTATTTGAAGTACGCGGTTAACGCCGTCTGTTATCGGGTGGCCGAGAGACGCAAATTTATTATTTGTTTTATCAATATAAGTTACCGTGCCAACACCGTTTATGCTGTCCTTCACAAGCACGCCGATGCGCTTACCGCCAGAAGCCAAGTCCTTGGCGGGGGTTATAGGCAAAGTCAGCCTTTCACTGCCGCGAAGAACTTCAACTTCGTACTTTTTGTATTCCCTTGCGATAAGTTCGTTTATATCCGAGGTTTTGTTTACCTCTTCACCGTTTATCTTGTCGATTACGTCGCCGGTCTGAATTCCCGCATCACGCGCAGGAGAACAAGTGCCCCTTTCGGTAAGCACTTCGCATATACCTACAACTTCAACCTTGGTAGTGCTTAGTACAAAACCTGCGGGAAAACCGCCAAGATACAGCCCCTCCGCTTCTGCCGAAGCCGCAAATGGAACGAAGATAAACGCACACAGGATTATTGCTACAAACAATACCAACGCTTTAAATGATTTCTTTCTGTAAAACATAACGGTATTATCTTGTGCAACAAAGTTTAAACTATACTAAAAAAAGCGGCGCCCAAATTGCCGCTTTCTTTATTTTTTAATTTGGTTTATAAGTTCTACCGCGTGCTGCCTTGCCGCCGAAGATTGCACACTGCCCGTAAGCCTCACAATTTCGTCGATTTTGCTGTTTTCGTCAAGGCGTTTCACCTTTGTAAGCGTTTTCCCGCTTTCCTCAACTTTGTAAATTAGGAACTGCGCGTCGCTTGCCGCACACACTTGCGGCAGGTGTGAAACCGCCAGAATTTGGGTACTTTTTGCAATTTTAACAAACTTTTCCGCAACGGTGGTCGCAGTAAAACCGCTTATTCCGGCGTCGATTTCGTCAAATATATAAGTAGATATGCCGTTAATATCTTTAAGCTGCGTCTTTACCGCAAGCATAAACCTTGACATTTCGCCGCCGCTGATTACTTTACTTAAAGGCTTCAAAGGCTCGCCTTTGTTCGCGGAGAAGTTGAAACAAATACTGTCGGAACCGTTTGAAGAGGACAAATTCGCACTTTCTTCGTCGTATTCGGTAAATTCAACTTCAAACTTCGCATCGGGAATGTTTAAAGTTTTCAGCTCACCAACCACTTCCTTGCAGAACTTTTCCGCCCCTTCTTTTCTTAAATCGGTAAGTTTTTTACAAAGTGAATAAATTTTTCCGTCAACGGCCTTTATCTCAGATGTGTATTTTTCAACGGCGTTTGCGCTGTCGCTTAAAATATCGGCTTTTGCGCGTGCACGTTCACAAAATTCAAGAATTTCTTTCTCGTCCGCACCGTATTTTTTCTTTAATGCTTTGATAAGTGTTAGTCTCTCGTCGATTTCCTCAGCCTCGCGCCCGTCGAAGTTCAGCTCGTCGGCAAGGTCGGATATTGTTTCGGAAATATCATCAATTTCAGCACCTAGGCTTTCAAGCCGCTCGCCTATCTGCGCATATTGCTCGCTTAAAGAGGAAATTGCGTTTATGTAATGCTTTGCGGTGGAAATTCCGTCCGCGCAGCCGTTTTCATCGCTTAAAACCGAACGTACCGCGGAAAGCGAAGTTAAAATCTTTTCCGTGTTTGCAATTATGTTTTGGCGGGTTTTGAGTTCTTCGAACTCGCCCTCTTTCAGATTTGCAGTTTCGATTTCGTTAATTTGATAATTTAAAAGGTCTAATTGTTTTTCTCTTTCACTTTCGTCGCCGCCGAGTTCAGCAATTTTTGCCTTTAAACTTCTCTTTTCTAAAATTAAAGCCGATAAGTCTTCCTTTATTTTTTGCGCTTTATCTCCGAGAAGTCCGTCGATTACCTTTAATTGGTTATCCTCACTAAGCAAGAAAAAGTGTTCACTTTGTCCGTGAACGTCTACAAGGTGCTGCGTTACGCTTTTAAGCATTGACGCTGTCACGGTATTGCCGTTAATCTTTATTGCACCCTTCCCTTCCGCAGTGAGCTTACGGGTGATAACTATCTCGCCCTCGCTTTCAATATCGAGTTCTTTAAGTTTCTTTAATGCCTCGGAACTTTCGTCAACGAAAAATTCGGCTCGCACAGACATCTCTTGCTCGCCGTATCTTATCATAGTTTTATCGGCTTTCGAACCGAGAACGAAATTTATAGAATCGAGTATTACCGATTTACCCGAACCCGTTTCGCCAGATAAAACATTAAGTTTTTCGTCAAACTCAATATCCGCTTCTTGTATAAGCGCGATATTTTTGACGCATAGCCTTTGCAACATCAGCTTAAATACTCTTTCAACAATTCAACCACAGCTTGGGTGTGCTCGTTACTGTCAACAACAATCAGCAAAGTATCGTCGCCCGCAATACTGCCGATTATGGCATCGATATTAAGACTGTCGACAAAAACGCCTACGGTAGAGCCGTTGCCGCGCATAGTTTTGACAAGAATGAGGTTATTCGCCGACCTTATACCTAGAACGCAACCCTTAAAAAGATTAGTCATTCTGTTCGTTACGCTGTCAACATAGCTGTCAAAACTTGCATACTTATATTTTTTCTGTATGCCGGCAACCTTGTAAAGTTTTAAGTCCTTAATATCGCGGGAAATCGTTGCCTGCGTAACTTTGAAATTAGCTTTGTTAAGCTCTTCACAAAGCTCTTCCTGCGTATCGATTTCTTTGGTTGCAATAATTTCCAGAATTTTCTGTTGTCTTAAACTTCTTTGCATAATTATTTACTCCAAATATTTAACTTAATAAGCAATTTACTGAAAAAATTTTTTTCGTCTGAAGTTATAAAGTCCGCTTTATATTCCGACTTTGAAACAATAACTTTTTCTCCGTCTTTAACTTCACCAACCGTTCTGCCGTCCACAATCAGCACTAGCGGCGCGCCGGCGTTTACAGGGCTGATATTTAACAGCGAGCTGTCCCCGAATACAACCGGACGGGAATGTAGCGAGTGCGGGCATATTGGCGTTAATATGAACGCGCCGATATCCGGGGTAAGAACCGACCCGCCTGCAGCAAGCGAATATGCCGTTGAGCCCGTCGGGGTACTTACGATTATTCCGTCCGAAGAAAAGTTATCAACTGTGGTGCCGTCAATTTCAGCGTGTAAACTTACGGTATTGCAAAAATTTGCCCCGCTTGTACTGCGCTGAATAACCAAATCGTTAAGAGCAAGAAACTCTTCCCCCGCCGCTTTAATTTTAAGCATGCTGCGGCTTTGAATTTTATATTTGCCGCTCTTAACTAGGTTTATCGCGTCGTCTATCTTATCCGGTTCAAACTCCGCAAGAAAACCTATATGGCCATAGTTGATACCTATTATTTTTATACCGAGTTTCGCACACTCAGAAGCAACGTGAAGAATAGTTCCGTCGCCGCCAAGAACAAACAAAACATCTATTCCGCTAAGTTCCGCCGAAGACTTTACAACGGTACAAAATTCCGAGGAAAACGCCGCAAAAATTCTGTCGATATATTTCTTGTTATCGGAAAAATATTTTTCGTTTAAATATATTCCAACCTTCATACAAAATGTATTATATACCTGTTTATGCAAAAATGCAACAGAAATTAATGTATATTTTTGAAAATTATACAAAATGCGCATTTTCTTTCATGCTCCGCAAAACATATAAAAATACACAAAAAAAACCGCCGAATTATAAAACGACGGTTTCAAGAAGTTTTTCTTTTTCTTCGGCTTTTGCGCCCTTCTTCAAGAGAATTACATATTCCAGATTTTTGCCCTTTATTATGGGCGCGTTAGTCAGTTTTTGCGGGGCTAATCCGACAGTCAGCGAAAAGTCGTAAATCTTTGATATTATCTTTTTATGCGCAGTTTTATCCCGCACAATTCCGTTCTTGCCCACGCTTTTACTTTCGCACTCGAATTGCGGTTTAATTAGCGCAAGAACACACTTACCGTCATTTATAACTTCCGCAACAGCACCGAGAATATAGGTCAACGAAATGAAACTTACGTCTATCGTAACGCCGTCAAGTTCTTCTTCAAATAAACCCGAGTGCAAATTCCTTGCGTTGAAGTTATCGATAACAACAACGTTTTTATTCAATAAACTTTTGTCAAGCTGGCTTTCTCCCACGTCGATGCAGTAAACTTTTTTTGCGCCGTTTTTTAAAAGACAGTCGCAAAAGCCGCCTGTGCTTGCACCTATATCCGCGAAAATCTTGTCTTCAACATTAAAGGAAAAATCTTTTATAGCCTTTTGAAGTTTGAATCCGCCTGCCGAAACGAAATTTTCTTCAAGCTCTTCAACTTCGATTTTGTCGCCGTCCTTCACCTCGTAAGAGCGTGCAACGGATTTACCGTTGACTTTAACCAAGCCTTTTTCTACGGCGGTTGCCGCCTTAGTGCGCGACCCCAACTTGTCGGCAAGAAATTTATCGATTCTCATTTGATTTTATATATTCCGCAATATCTTTACCCGTAATTTTGCGTTCTTCCATAAGTTCGGATACGCTGCCTTGAGGGATAAATTCGTCCGCGTAAGCAAAGTTTTTAACAACTTTATTTTTGCCGTTAAAATGCCCGTTCACAAGCGAACCGAACCCGCCCGTAAGCATATTATCTTCAACGGTTATAATGTACTTTTCTTTCAAGCCGTCAAGCATTTCAACGTCCAACGGTTTAACGAACCGCGCATTGATTACGGTTATGTTTATTCCTTGCGCTTTAAGCTCATTGCCCCCCATATATGCTTGAATTAACGCCCTTTCGCCACACGCAAGAACGGCGTATTTTCCGTCGCCTTCGACAAGTTTTTCCCACTTGCCTTTTTCAATTTTTGGGCACGAACCGAAAAGTTTTTTACCCTCCCTGGGATAGCGTATTGCAAGCGGAGCATTAAAGTTTTCACTAAACTCAATCATCTTTTCAAACTCGTCCAAATCCTTAGGAACGGCTATAGTGAGATTGGGTATAAAACTTAAAAACGACAAATCGAAAACGCCTTGATGAGTTTCCCCGTCCGCACCGGACACGCCCGCACGGTCTACGCACAAGGTAACGGGCAAATTCTGTTCGCATATATCTATAACGATTTCATCGAAAGAGCGCTGTAAAAAAGTTGAATAAACAGCGTAATAAGGTTTAAGCCCCTCAGTTGCCATCGACGCGCAAAGTATGGTTGCGTGTTCTTCGCATATACCCACATCAACCGAACGGTTAGGGAATTTTTCAAAAAATTCCGTAAGCCCCAAACTGGAAGTCATTGCCGCCGTAACGGCAACTATTTTATCATTCTTCTCGGCAAGCCTTGTAAGAGTTTTGCCCAAAACTTGCGAATATTCCATACTGGCCGATGACGGGCTGTTTTTTGAAATGCCGTGGGTTGCCTCCGGGTCGTCCTCACAGAAGGCGTACCCCTTGCCCTTCTTGGTCAAAATATGTAAAATTACCGATTCTTTTTTAATTCTTTCCTTTACTTCGGTCAGCTTGTTAATCAAAACTTCTAAATCGTTGCCATCGTAAACGCCGTCGTAACCGAACCCGAATCTTTCAAAGATTTTGGCGTGGCGGTCAACTTTTGACTTGTGCGCCATATCTTCGGACAAAATTTCAAGGTATTCGTGCATACTGCCTACGGTCGGCGCAATAGACATTCCGTTATCGTTGAGAATAAGCAAAACGTTAGTATTTAATAGCCTTAAACTGTTAAACGCCTCGTAGATAAGTCCGTTATTGAACGAGCCGTCCCCTATTACCGCAATAACGTTGAAGTTCTCACCCTTTATATCGCGCGCTTTCGCAATACCCAAAGCAGCGGAAACCGAAGTTCCCGCATGCCCTGTATCGTAGCAGTCAAACAGGCTTTCTTCTCGCTTAGGAAAGCCCGAGATGCCGTTTTTCTGCCTTATAGTATTAAATTTAGAGTATCTGCCCGTAAGAAGTTTATGCGTGTAGCACTGATGCCCAACGTCAAATATAAGTTTGTCTTCGGGAAAATCGAACACGTAATGAAGGGCAACCGTAAGCTCAACCATGCCGAGATTAGAAGAAAGATGTCCGCCGTTACTTAAAACTGTTTTTGTGATAACCTCTCTTGCTTCCTCACAAAGAGCAATAAGCTCTTTCAAGGTCATATTTTTAAGTTGCGCTTCAGTGATATTTTCAAGCATTACTTTTCCTTTTTAAAGAAGGTAGTAAATTTGGCAAAGCCGAATACTATCTGTTTATTGAATTTAAGAGCAAAATGTTTAAATATTGCCTTGCCGCCGACCGTAAGCGCGCCTATTGCCGCACTTATACCGATTGACGCGACAAGTTCCATTGTTCCACCGGTAACAGCCACATTTACAACAAGCGCAGCACCCGCAGCACCGCTGACGATACCGCATATATCACCTATAACGTCCGCAAATATACTTGACAGTTTAGTTGCGTTACGGCAAAAATAGACAGCGCGTTTTGCACCCTTAATCTTGTTTGACGCCATTGCGTGGAAGGCTTCAGGACTAATGGAAATTATTGCATTTGCAAGCACGTCGCAACTGATATTTAGTACTAGAAGTACTAATAAAACAATTATGCAAACGTATGCGGGACTGCCTTTAACTGAAATTTCTGTTAAGAAGCTAAATAATACGGTAAGCGCAAACGATAAGAAAAATACGCTTATACCCCATATAAGCCAAGCGTTTTTGTTCTTTTTCTTCTGTTTTGTCTTCTTCTTTTTGCGCACAGGTTTGGCCTGCGCCTCTTCGGCGCCCTGTTCTACCGAATTATCCGCTACCTCTCGCGGGGCAGTTTCTGCCTCGTCGGACGGCGGTTCGCTTGTAGATTGAGCGGTTAAATTTTGCTGTTCGTCGTTATCCATAATTTTTTAAAAAGAAATACGCACTTTTAAAGCGCGTATATAAAACAATATAGTGGTTTATATTAAATA
>JAIDQV010000140.1 GCA_029062045.1 Clostridia bacterium | reverse complement strand
CGGTTATCAATACTGCCGAGAATGTTAGTTATATGCTTATTGTCTTTCTTATATTAATTTTTTTAAACATGACACTTTTCGCAAAGAATTTTTACCTTATTATATAAACACGAAAAATACGCAAATGATGTCGAAAAAGTTTTTTCAAAATGCGAAAAAAACTTGTATTTGGAGAGTCTAAATAATAAAGAGGGATTATGATTGTAGGTAATCATAATAAACCGTGGTCTAAATAGTTGCGGCTTTGATATGGAGTGAAGACAAGTTTTTAATTTGTCAGCGTTCAGAAAATAAGGCGAGAGGGCTATTGTGCAAATTTGTTGACGGTAGGGTTAAAAGGTGAAACAAAGAAATAGGCATTCATAAGAGAGTGCTAAGAAGAACTTATGATTACAGTTGAATCGCAAGATGTTTTTATGGAAAATGCGAAATGGAAGGGTAAAAATTTAATAGCATTCGATGTAGCAAATGAATTTGAATTAGAGCATGAAGTTCGCAAGGCAAGTGGGCAGAAAGAATTGCTTTGTCCCGATCAAGGATGTAAAAATCCTGTTGTTCGCTATTGTCACGGTGAAATTAAGGGTGCTTATTTTGCGCATCTGATTAATGATAAATGTGATTATGCGGATTTTGATAAAAACGATAATCAGGTGTTTCGCCTACTTCGCTTAAAGCTATATAAGTATTTTTCTGAACTCGGATATAATGTTAAATGTGAGCAAAAGGTTCTTAAGCACCATTACAGTCAATTATTTTTTATGCTCCCTAATGGTAGCAGAATAGCGTTGGAATTTGGTTCGAAGCAAACGACGGCTAATATTATAGATAATTTAAATGAAGAGTATGAATGTCTAGGCATAAATGTTTTTTGGTTGGTTGTTAGTGATACTAATTATGGAAGCAAGGAAAATGAGCTTTTCTATTTGAAAAGGTATTTACTAAATAGAACAAATTTTAAAGAGTATTTAATTATCAAAAAAGATGGGACGGCAATTTCACAGTCGCGTTGGGATTGTAATAAATATGAATATAATGGAAATCGTATTTATGTAAGGAAATTTAATGATATTTATTCAGAAGAAACGCCTGCAAATTTATTGATTTTTGAGAATAACGTTTTATCTATTAAAGGTTTTAATGAAAGATACAATCAATGGTTACAACGCAAGCGTGAAGCTTTCGAAGAAGAAATAAATATAATTAAAGAACGAGAACGGCGAGCGACTGAATGTAAATTGCAGCTATCTAAACCCATTGTACAAAGAACTATTGAACAGCCTTTTTATAAGCCCATAAACATAAATACGGTTGTAATCAAAAGAGCAAAAGGGTATGAGGAAAGAAAAGCCGAAATTATAGCGAGAATTGATCAGCAAAAAGTACAAGTTAGAGATTCTAGCGATGTAAGATGGATACGTTGTGAGATTTGCGGCAAGATTGGGGAAGATGCTGAATTTAGCAGTTATGGTGGCCCCAATCATATAAATTTAGGCATTTGCAGTGATTGTACTCGCAAGGCAAGAAAATAGAACTGTTTTCAATCATATTGATTTTTCTATGCAATTTTTATAAAAGTTCTGTTAATTAATGTAAAGTTCAAAGGGAGGAAGAGAATGTTAATTAAAACGTCTTCGATAGGGGAAGAAGAATTTGATAAGGTCTTTTATGAAATTCCGCATAATGTTAAACTGGATTTAGCAAACGAGAATCAAGTTAAATTTTTTATATTAAATATTCAAAATAATCAGTATAGCTATTATGAGCTATTTAAAATTCTCAAGAAAAATTTGGGTAGATATGCATTGTCAAGGAAAGAGTTTAGAGCTGACCTAGAAATGGCCATTTCTAAAGCGATCTCACGATTCCATGAAGTTAAGAATGCTGGAACCGGTGCGGGGGGAGAATTGGGCGAATTATTGCTTTATCTGTTTTTAGAAGTTGTATTAGGTGCCCCAAAATTGTTAAGTAAGATGGAGTTAAAAGGAACTCCCAATCAGTATAATTATAATTCCGATGCCGTACATTATTTTCAATATGAAACTGATTATGGTAAGCATAATCAGGTAGTGTTATGTGAGTCAAAATTAATTGGCGATTGTACTCTGGCAATTTCTAAAGCGTTTGATTCACTATCTAGTTCACTTGTAAAACGTGAATATGATTTTTCGCTTGTTGCTACGGAAATTTTTAAGGAAACAATGTCGGAAACTGAGGCGCAAGAAGTAATAAATTCAATTGTTCCTAATACGACGGAAGATATTAAGAATAATGTTATAAAAGAAACTGCAGCAGGTATATTTATTGGATTTGATGAAAAAATTGAACCGACAGGGGATTCATTGAAGACCAGAGCAAATACAATTAATAATATTACATTAAAAATTCCTAAAATAGTAAAAAAATTGGATGAAAAAATTGAAGAAAAAAAATTGAAAGGAATGTCTTTTTATATTTACTTTCTTCCATTTAATGATGTTGATAAAGATAGAGAAAAAATTATGGAGCAGTTATTAACAAAAGATCATTTTGAGGGATGAATAAATGATAAAAGTCGGTGATTTATTATTTAATAATATTGCATCAAATGAATACCTGCATTATCTTTTTAATAAGACTGTAGAAAATTATTCATATTCTATTTTAGATAATCAATACGCCATTACGCTTACTCAAAAAGAGAAAATGGATGCATTGCGTTTTGCTGATATTCTTTCTAAGTGTACAAATGAAGCACAAAAAGATAAATTATTTAATTGGGCACAAGATATTGTGACGAGACTTAATAAACTGTATCCAAATGATGAATTAATTAAGTATTATCTTGGGTCCGTTTTATCTAATGTAAATAATTATTTTGGACTAACAAATAATTGTGACAATTATGTTAATTCTGATTTAGTAGAATGTGCAAGAGAGTATTTAGTTAAGGAAGAATATGCTATCCCCGGAGAAAAGGGAAGTTATTTTATTAATAAACAAAGCATTGCATACGATAATATGAAAAGGAGTGAGAGTTATAGTTTCTCTGCACCTACTTCATTGGGGAAAACATTTATTATTCGTATGTTTATCAAAGAGTGTATTCTTAGTGGAGAAAAGGCTAATTTTGTAATTGTTGTTCCTACCAATGCGTTGATTAACGAGATTTATAACGATATTATAAATGACTTAAAAGATAACTTGGATTTAAATAACTACAAAGTTGTTAAATCTCCTGCTGCAATAGTTGGTGAGGATGATAAGTTTAATTACATAATGGTATATACGCAAGAAAGATTATTATACCATTTGCTGAAAGTAAAAGATCAAGTGGTTAATTATCTTTTTATAGACGAGGCACATAAAATTTCTGTAGGTGAAGGTAGAAGTGCCTTTTTCTACAAAATAATGAGTATAATTAACAAACAATACAGTAGTGCAAGAATTTATTTCTCTTGTCCGAACATCCCCAATCCACAAGTATATTTAGATTTAGTCAGCGATAATCTTAATAGAGCATCTACAAGAATTCGATATTCTCCGGTTAACCAAAATAAAATTATTATTGATCATGATAGTCATAATTTGTTTTACTACTCAGAGGTCGATGAGGATTTTAATGTGCTTGAAGATGTGCCCGAAACTTTTCCTTGGGGAGAAAATATAATACAAATTGTTCAAAAATTGGGGAAAGGTAAAAGTAACATCGTTTTTTGTAATACTAAAAATGAAGCTGTGCAATGGGCGAATGAATTTTCTTCTTTATTAGATGAAATAGAAAATGATGAGTTGAATGAATTAATTGAAGAAGTAAAGGAAGAAATACACGAGGATTGTTATTTGGCTAAAACTCTTAAAAGAAGAGTTGCTTATCATGTAGCATATATTCCAACACGAATAAAAGAAAAAATAGAGGATTTATTTAAAAAAGGAATTATACAAACGGTTTTTTGCACATCTACGCTATTAGAGGGTGTAAATTTTCCTGCTGAAAATTTGTTTTTAATGTTAAAATCGTCATCGCCTTGGCTTAAAGATGAATCAAGGGTTGACTTTAAAAATTTAGTCGGTAGAGTAGGACGAATTGAATTTAATATGTTCGGGAATATATTTTTTATTTCGGATAATTCAACCTTTGAAAAATATAAGCGCGCCATAAATTTAGATGTTCAAGATCAAAAGTTATCAATAGAATACTATTTATCGACTAACCGAAAAAAAGATATTGTAAAAACTTTGTTAGAGGGGAAAACAAGTCTTGAGAAGAAAGGCACATATGAAGAACTTAACTTTGCCAGGTATGCTCTAAATATGTTATTAAAAGACATTGTTAACGGGAATAAGAGTAAAGTTTCTAAAATTTTTGAAGATGTCCTTACGACGGAAGATGCTACTAAAATAAAAGAATTGTTTAAAGAAAATAAATATTTACAAGATGACTTGGTTACGACTGCGGATCAAATTGAAGAAGTTGATAGGGATATAAATTTAAAGAAATTAACTTACCCTAAAGAAATTAGTTTTAAAAATACCTTTGAATTTTTGAGTGAGCTACATAGAATTTTTAATTGGGGCAAATATGAAAGTAAAACAGAACTAGGGAAAATCGAGCGTTTAAAGTATTTTTCTGTTATATTGCAGCAGTGGATTTGTGGGTTTGGGGTACAACAAATAATAGAATCTACCATTGATTGGCATAGAAGAAAGGGACAAATATACATTGATGGACAATATATTGATTTTGATGATTCGCTAGATCAAAGGAATCATATTATAAATGATGTTTTAAATACATTAGAAAACATAATACAATTTAAGTTGAAAAATTATTTTCTTAAGTTTTCAGAACGTAAGATTGAATGCGGTCAAGATATTGCAGGTAATGACTGGTATGAATTTGTGGAATATGGATCAAATAATTATAGAGTTATTCTTTTACAGAAAATTGGCTTTTCAAGAGAAAGTGCTCTTTATATAAACAGAGAGCGTGCCGAGATGATAAAGATGAAAGATGGTAAAATAGTGCACTTAGATAATGATTTAATGAAGTATAGGAAAATTTCTAAAGAAGTAGAGCAGGTTAAATATAACAATAAAAAGCTATTCATATAGATAATTGCAACTTGATTGACTCTCAATCAGGCTGATTTTAAGTTGAAAAACTTTGAATGACGGACAAAAGTATTTGGGAGTACAAAAATGATGCTTTTTTAGTCCGTCATTCAAAATTAATGACAAAAAATGAATGACAAGTTTTTACTCCCAAAGTTGGGGAAAATTTGGGAGTAAAAAGGGGAGTAAAGGTTAAAAAATCATCGAAAACGGCTGTTTTGGGGGCAATTTTGCCCCTTTTTTGCTTGTTTTTGGGGTTGAATGACGGACTCTGACTAATTATTGATAATATTGTGCGTAAAAAATGTTACTATAACGAGTCTATTATTTAGAATGTGTGTAGCATCTGAATAAAAAGTATAGGAACACTTATGACAAATAAACTTAACGTACTTATTGTTGAAGACGATGAAAACGATCGAAATGCGTTGGCTGCAGAGGTTAACGCAAACACGGATAGGCTTTGCCTTGCAGGCGTTTCGAAATCTTCAGACGACGCGTTCGCTTTTATCCGCAACCAAAAACCTAATGCGGTAATATTGGATTTAGAGCTTCAAGAAGGTAGCGGCGACGGAATGGACCTTTTAGATAAACTGCGTTCAACCGTTCTTTGCCCTAAGCCGTACATTGTTGTCAACACTAATAGCGCAAGTAAAGTTACGCGTAGTAGCGCAAAGAAGATGGGTGCGGATTACGAATTCGCAAAATGGCAAAAAGGTTACTCGCCTAAGATGGTGATTGAACACCTGCTTAGAGTTATGCCTGAAATTTTGGGCTGTGAAGAAGAACCGGCCGTCCCGCTTAACGAACAGCAGTTGGAAACCAAGATGCGCGAACTCGTGCAAGCCGAATTTAACAACCTTGGCGTAAGCGTCAAAAACAAAGGTTATAATTATTTGGTTGAAGCTGTTATACTGGCGGCCAATGATGAAAATCAAAATTGGGGTAAAATTATCGGCAAAAAGTTTGGCGCAAGCGAAGACAGCGTTACGCACGCAATGCAATACGCGATAAACAATACTTGGAAAAACGCAGATATAAATAACTTACAAAAGTATTATACTGCGCCGTTGCGTAAAGATAAAGACGCTCCGACCGTTTACGAGTTTGTATTTTTCTACAAACAAAAACTGATAAGTCACTTTAATTAATGAAAAAGCGGGTTGCAAAATTGCAACCCGCTTTTATTTTTGATTAGATATACCACCAATTTATGCACCAGTTCCAAACTTCTTTAAGATAGCTCCAAAACATATGTAAGCGCCCCCCCTTTTTTCTTTGAGTGTAAAGCATAAACGCTTGTTAAATTTTGGGAAGTTTTGTCGAATTTTGACTAGTTTTGTGATATAATACGTTTATGAATGAGTTTATTAATTCTTTTATTAAATACACTGCAATATTTATTTGCATGTTGTACGCTTATACCAAATTGCTGCGTATAAAGCTGAAGGTTTGGGACTTGTTTGATATTCTACTGTTTATGGCTTTATCCGTAGCTTTACACTTTGTAAAAGTCTATGTAAAAATACTTGTGCCGGTAGGCTTACTTGTTTTCGGTGTTGCATTTTTGTTTGTGCGGTTTAGAAAATCATTTTACGAAACGGTTGCGGTAGGCACTATTGCGCTGGGCATTTCAATAGTATTAATGTTGCCGGCTTTTCTTATAGGTTTTCTAGCGGCGCTGGCTGTGTACCAAATAGAAGTTGAAACAGTCAGAGCAATTATTTTACAATTAATTATTGGCGCAGTACAAATTGTCGGTGTATTTGGTTTGTTCAAGGCTAAGCGGTTGCAAAGCGGTATCAATCCTAAAAACAAAAACGCAACCTTTGATATTTTATTGTACCTAAGCGTAATTTGCATTTTTACTATGATGCTACTATATGCAGAAGAAGTAAAATATTATTTGGTAAAAGTCGTTCTTCTCGTAATAGGGTTATGCGGGCTGTTGCTCATCGTTTGGTGGCGGAGGCATATTACTTATACTTACCGCGAGGCGGGTGAACAGCAGAACGTTAAACGTCTGGAAGATACGGTAGAGGAATATAAATTAAACTCCGCTGAAAATGATTTGCAGGTTGCCGTTTACGCTAAACTTTTTCACTATCTGAATAAAGCCGTGCCGGATTGCGCCCTCCTTGCGGAAAGCGCCGCGGCACAAACGGGTTGCGCGGACGCGTGTGCAGCTGGGGATGCGTTACACCGTATTTTGCGCGAGATGAACCTCGCAAACGAAAAGTGCAGTTTGCAAAACATTCCGCAAACGGGCGTAAGAGTAATAGACGTTCCTATAATTCAGCTGTTTGCCGCGGCGGAACGCTCAAAATTAAGAGTAAGCGCAAACGTCTCCGCAGACGTTGAAGGCTGGTTTACGGAATTCAAGTTAGACAAAGAAGATATACATATTTTGCTTAGCTATTTATGCGATAACGCAATTATTTCCGCACTAGGCTCGCAAGATGCAAAAGTGCGCGTAGAGCTTAGTGAAACGGCAAACAAAAAGCCGCTTTTACGTATTTACGACAGCGGCGAACAGTTCGATGAAGAAGTGCTTAAAAGGCTTGGCTCGGAACAGGTTACTACACGCGCGGGCAGCGGCGGTAGCGGTATAGGACTTTTTACGGTTTTTGAAATTTTGTCAAAGTACGGCGCAAGTTTTACGCTTGACGAAGATCCGCAGAGCTTCGGGTTTACAAAGTTTATAGAAATTGCTTTCGACGGGCGGCGCTCGGTTACGGTGCGCACCTTCCGTGAAAGTGTGGTTGCGGTATGTGCCGCACGCAAGGGAATTACCGTTGAACTCATTGAAGAGGAAACTTTGCGCTTGGCGTAAAACGGTTAAAATTTTATTTTTTGCGGCGCAGTGTTGTTGACGGGCAGCAACACTGCGCCGTTTCCATATTAAACTTAATTTCGGGGTTGTAATTCAAACCGTAGTCTTTCGCCTGTGTCCAACAGCCGATAATTTCAAGACATTCTATGCAGGCTTCCCAACTGCCCATAATATAGTCGTCTTTATGCGCGGAGGAAGTTAGTTCTGACAAGTTGGATTCCAATATGTAAATTAAGTGTGCCAATACTCCCGTGGCAGACATTTTGTTATGCATGTTTTTCTCCTTGTAAGGAATTGCGCTCTACATTTTTCGCGCTTTCTCGACATAACTATAACATTTGCGCACAGAAAATAATCTCAGTTCTTGTCCCGATTTTTTATCCCTTTTTCTCTGTATTTGTACTTTGTTCGGGAGTGGCGGGTTTACGCCCGCGGTTGTAGTAGCGGTTGCAAGCGCGCCGATGATAATTGAAAACTTCGTCGCGCACGTTTTGCGGATAGATGATTTTAGCGTCGGCGCCCAGTCTTATAAAGTACTGTACTATCTGGGAGCGGGAGCAGTTAAAATAATAATAGTTGTTTTCAACCTTGGTGGGGATAGGGCGGTGGACGTAAATTCTTTTGAACTTATCAATGCCCTTTGCGGTAAGTTCAACAAGCACTTCGCTGTCGTCCGTTCTGTAAATGAATTGCGGCCCGTACGTTTTCATCTTCTCGAACAAAGCAATTTGGGTTGGCGTGAAGGTGGCGTCGGCGGCAAGCTGGGTTACGCTCACTATTCTCGAAAGTCTTACCGGCGTGCAGGTTTTGTTTGCGTTAAGAACGTAACAGTGCATCTCTTCTTTGGAAGTCGCTATGGCGTACGGCGCGCACTCGGTTTTTTTGGTGTGTCCCCTACGGGTGGTGAAGAAAATGCGCTTTTGCTCTTTTATAGCTTTGGTAATTGCGTCGTACTGCGGCTTGAAGATGATAATCTCGCGCTTGTCTTGCGGAAGGGCGACGTAGGAGGCGAACATGCTTCTGAAATATTCCGAAAGGGTGCGCCCCATAAGACAGTAACTTTCTATATAGTCTATTATGGGTTCGGACTCTTTGGTAGGTTTAAAGGAAACCAATTTATCGAACTTTTCACCGTTGGGCGCGGCGCTCCGCTCGTTCAGCTTTTCGCACAAATCAAAACAAAGACCGTTCAACGAGTTTTCGGCTACCTTCGCGGTTGCCGAAATTTTGTTTTTCAAAAAGTCGAGCAAATCCGTTTGCTGCCCAGCGAAATTCTTGTAATAGTTGACGACCAAATTTGTTAGAAGCGCGTTCTTGTTTACCGTTCGCCCGTCTTTTTTGAAGAACTCGAATCCTTCGGCGTCCTTTTCAAGCACGCTTGCAATATGTTCGGTTACGTAGATTTTGATTTTTTCCATAATAAATTTTTCCTCGGTTTCCAGATTATACCATAAAAAGGGGGCAAATGCAATATTATTTAATTTGTATTTTCACGGTAATTCTATATATTTTATAACAAATTTGTCCTAAATTGTCACCAAATTAGGGGGCGAAAAAATTCTCAAAACTGCGTATTTACAGACAAGTTTTTTCCGTGATAAAATTGGCTTGCAAACAAAATCCAGGAGGAAATAAGTTATGAAGATGTGTAACAGTGAAGCAATGAAAGCCGTTAAAGAGCTTGAAGAAAAGAGGAAAAACATTATCTATGTTGAGAACACTCAAAGCAGAGTTTCTTACAAAGAGGGCGAGGAAATGTTGATTACCGAATACGACTACTTAACCACCCGCAGTGCGCTTGCGGAAATAGACGGGAAAATAAGGAAAATAAAGCACGCGCTTGCCATTTGCAACTGCACCGCAGTGGTGGACGACTTCTGTATAACCATAGGCGAAGCCCTTGTGTACCTGGCACAGCTTAACGCCGAATACAGGCAAATAAACGCATTGGGCGCAAACTGCAAACTTTCAAGGCGCATTACTGCGAACGGCGTTCTAGAATACACCGAGTGCCTTTACGACCCCGACGAAGCAACAAGGCAAGCAGAGGCGTTGCACTCCAAAATATGCAAATTGCAGGTTGCAATTGACAGGGCGAATTTGACGAATTACATAGAGGTTTAATTTTATTTCCCGCACGCAGTTTTGGCACAAATCATATTAGGACTTAAAATCCTCGTTGTGTTAAAGTTGCGGTTTATCGCATAGGTTAAAGTTTTCCTGTTGTTTGTTTTTGGTTAAAGTTTAAGGTTATTTTACTGATATTTTGCTTAAAAGCATACACATAACAGGCCGAAATGCGTGCAAAAACTTTGTGTTGCTAAGTTGCCTGGCAATCGGAGCCTGGGGGCTTCGGCGGCGGTGCGGAGAAGTAGAGGGTTATATCCGCCAAATTTTAATGCCAAAGAGGCAAAGTATGAAAGATAAAATTATTATCGATAAAGAAAGCATCAAGGAATTTGACGAGGTAAAGATTTATCTCGGGCGCAGCCGTTACGATTTTGATATAGGCGCAGTAGCGGACGTTAATTTTGAAGTTACGCCCGTAAAACGCTCGGCAGACTTAAAAGCGACAGACGGCTTTATCGAGCTTGCGCCCGAAGCGTTGGACGCCCCCGGTGAATTTGTTGACGAAACCGGTTTACTCGACATGGAGTATATTACCGAACCTATTTTATCGGGGCTTGAAAAGGGGACGGATATAAGCAAAGTTTGCTTCACTTCACGCGAAAAGGAATTGACGGTATATCTTCCTTGCGACCCTTTGACCGACTGTATCGGGCGCGTCGTAGAAAGTTCAAACTGTCCCTCGTTTGAAATATTGCCCGACGGCACTTTACGCATATGTGTCGGAAAATCTTCAAAAAGTCCCCAAAGGGAAAAACTGATTTGCAGTGACGTTTGTGAAAATTGGGACTTTATTATGGATAAAAAATACTGTCCGGATATTTTGAAAGTAGGCGCTAACTATCTTAAAATAAAGGAAGACGGTATAGCCATCGGGTTTGAAGTTTACAACCGGGATAGCCCTGTTAGCGATGTTGAATTTTTCTTTAAAGACTGCAAAATTCACAGCTTTTACATGTGCCTAGGGCAAGGAAAATTAAATACGGATATTGAAATTGCGCGCATGGTCAACGGTCATATTTACGTGCGGTTGCACGGTTGCAGAATTTGCCTTGAATGCAAAGAAGTATCGGTGTATTACGCTATATAAAAACGCTTGCATTTATACACCGTTTGGTGTAAAGTTTAGGTATGGCAAGTAGGTATGCGCAAGCGTTTGCGCAAAATTTAAATTCGTTAATGAAAGAGAACGGTATGACCCAGGGCGACCTTGCGCGGGCAATAAACGTACCCCAGCAGACTATTTCCCGCTACGTCACGTGCAAGCGCGAAGTAACGCTTGAATATCTTTGTAAAATTGCCGATTACTTCGGCGAAGATATCGACGTTTTAATAGGTAGGCGCGAGTATTGAAATGAAAAAGTTTTTAAAGGCTGTGCGGGAAGAATTGTTCCCGACAGACTTGACTTGCGATATTTGCGGGCGGGAAACCTTCGGCGCGAATATCTGTGAAGACTGCGCCAAAACTTTAATTTATAACGATAAAGAAGTTTGCCCCGTATGCGGAAGAAGAACGGTGCGTTCGGAGTTTTGCGCCGAGTGTAAAGAAAAACCGCCCGTGTTTGAAATGGCGGTATCGGCGTTCGTGTATGAAGGCGGCGCGGTAATACTCGTAAAAAAGTTCAAGGAAGGCGCGGGCTATTTAAAGGAATATTTTGCGGACGAAATTTGCAAAAAGCTGAAAGATTTACCCGAATACGATTGTATAGTTTGCGTCCCGATGACCCGCCGCGCCAAATACAAACGCGGGTTCAATCAAAGCGAACTTCTTGCAAAGGCAGTATCCGAAAGGGCAGGCAAGCCCCATATAAAAGGTGCGGTTGAAAAGCGCAAGGAAACAGGCGAACAGAAAAACCTTTCCCGCAAAGAGCGCAGTAAAAATTTGTCGGGCATCTTTCGCACAGTAAAGAGGGAAGAGGTGAAGGGTAAACGCGTTCTTGTGGTTGACGATATTCTGACAACGGGCGCAACCGCCGACGAAATGGCGAAATCGCTTTTAAAGGCCGGCGCAAAGGATGTGTACCTTGCAACGGTCGCCTCGGTTGAATATAAAATTAAATAGAAAAGCCCCGCGCAATTTTGCGCGGGGCTTTCACTTATTTCTTCTTATTAGTAAATGCAAGTATTTTTTCGGTATCGCCGAAAACTACCATTTTATCGCCCACCTCAAACACTGTATCGGGAGTGATGGAGGGCACAATTTTGTTGTCCTTCTTAATGGTAAGAATATTCAAATCGTAATCGGCGCGGGGGTTTGCCTCGCGAATGGTTTTGCCAATCCACTTGTCGGGAACGGCAATTTCGAAAATGGAACAAGTTGCGTCCAGCTCGATATAGTCGTAAACCTTTTCGGCGTTGAGGCGAACCGCAAGTTTTTCGGCAACGTCGCGGTTGGGGTAAAGAACTTCGTCTGCGCCCACGCGGAAAAGGAACTTTCTTTGAATATCCGTATTCGCTTTCGATACGACGTATTTCGCACCCAAATCTTTAAGGACGGAGGTTATTTCCAAAGAGCTTTGGAAGTCGTCCGCAATGGTAACCACGCACGCGTCGTAAGATGCCACGTCAAGGCTTTTAACGTTGTCGGGGTTAATACAGTTTGTGATAACCGCATTCGTGTATTTGGGTGCAAGCGCGTTGATGATATTTTCATCCCTGTCAACTATCATTACTTCGTTGCCCAGCTTCATAAGTTTATCGCCTACAAGCTGACCGAACTGACCCATTCCAATTACTAAAACAGATTTCATATTAAACCTCTACTAATTTGTTTAACCGATTAAAAGCGTATCTATCGGTTTGCGGATTTCCGCCGCGTTTCTCTTTTTGCCGAGCGCAAGCGTAAGGGTGAACACGCCTATCCTACCTGCGTACATTAAAAATATTATTATCAAACTTGAAGCAATTCCGAGCTTCGGGGTAAAGTCCATAGTAAGCCCCGTATTGGTTAGCGCGGAAACACATTCGAATACCACTTCTTTAAAATCGGCTTCGGGCTGAATGGTTCCTATGACAAGGGTGGATAAGACAATTCCCGTAAGGAAAGAAGCCAAAATCGCAAGCGCCTGCCACAGAAGGGAATACTCTATGCGCCTTTTGCCTATGTTTATATCTCTGCGACCGAGGCAAGCCGCCGTCATACCGACTAGAAGAACGGCAAACGTGCCTATTCTTATACCGCCCGCGGTAGAGCCTGAGCCTCCGCCTACGAACATAAGTAAAACCGTAAGTAAATACCCGCTGTTTGAAAGTGAAGTACAATGGGTAGTAGCAAAGCCCGCAGAACGGGGGGTTACGGATTCAAAGAAAGAAACTAAAAGCCTTTGCCCGAAGTTCATATCCGCTTGGGTATCGTTGCGCTCGAAAATCATAAACAGAGCCGTGCCCAAAACTAACAGTATGCCCGTCATGATAAGCACTACTTTGGTGTTAAGCTGGAACTTTTTGTACTTGAACCTGCAGTCTATAACGTCGCCCCAAACGGCAAAGCCCAAACCGCCTAAAATTACCAGGGCGGAAACAGTAAGGTTAACCAAAGGGTTTGTGGCATAAGACGTTAGTGAAACGAAGCCGCCGTTTTCCGCCGTGCCCAGCAAATCAAAGCCTGCGTTGCAAAACGCCGAAATCGAGTGCCAAACGGAATAATAAATTCCTTTCCCTGCGCCGAATTCTGGTATGAACTGTATCATTAACAGAAGCGCGCCCACGGTTTCGCAAATCAAAGTTCCTGCAACTATGCGTTTTAAAAGGGTCTTTATGCCGGTATAGTTCCCGCGCGAGTCAAGCATAAACGCATTGCGGCTACCTAAACCCATTCCGTGTTTAAAGATAAGGAACGCGGCGGAAACCAAAGTCATAAAGCCGAGGCCGCTCATCTGAACAAGCAGCAGTATAACTATTTGCCCGAAAAGCGACCAGTGGGTTGCAATATCGTAGGGGGAAAGTCCCGTGATGCAAACTGCCGAAGTTGCGGTGAACAGCGCGTTTAGATATGAAGTTTGCTGTCCTTCCCGAGTGGCGAAGGGGAGTATCAGAAGGATACTTCCCAAAATCATTCCCGCAAGATATGCCAAAGCAAGCAATCGCCAAACGGTAAGTTTAATCTTGAATTTTTTCTTCATTTACGTTGTCCGAAATCGGCTTCATTTTAACATATGCAAAAACCGTTGTCAATTTAATTGAGTGCCATATATGCCACAATTAACGACAGTTTGAATATATGCACCAAGGCGGCAAAAATACAAAAAACAGTCCCGTATGCGCCGTAACACAAATTATTTTCAAGGCATATGCTTTAATACGGATTTTGCGGCGGCGCACATATTTACGGCGGCTCAGATTTTTCGCCGTTCAAGCGTTTTAGCCGCACTTGTAATTTTTTTCATATAAATTTTAAAACATATGCACCGTGCGGGCAGATAAATGTCGGGTGGCGGGGGAAGAAGAGGTTAAAAGGCGAAATTTGTCGACGGAAAAAAATCCCGTCTTCACCGATTTTTTTACGAAAGTGGAGGGAGTTGCTTCCTCCTTTTCATATGCATCCCCGCTGAAATGTGCCCTCGCTTATTTGTTTTAAAGCTGATATGAATTCCCGCTTATATGCGTGAAGGAGGTAAAATACGGGTAAATACTTCGGAACAGACGGTTTCAGGGGCGAGGCGGGTACCACCATTACCGCCGAACAGGCTTTTAAGGTTGGCAAAGTTCTCGGTTGGTACTTCGGTGCGCGCCTGGGGCGCAAGTGCCGCGCGGTCATCGGCAAGGATACGCGCCTTTCCTCATATATGCTTGAATACTCACTTGCATCGGGGCTCACTTCGGTTGGCGCGGACGCGCACATACTGCACGTTACCACCACCCCTTCCGTATCTTACGTCACAAGGTGCGACGGGTTCGACTGCGGAATAATGGTTTCGGCAAGCCACAACCCCTATTACGATAACGGCATAAAGCTGTTAAACGAGCGCGGCGAAAAGATGGAAGACAGCGTTATTTCTGTTATCGAAAGCTATCTGGACGGCGATTTTACATCTTTCGGCGGTAAAGATATTCCATTTGCGCGCGGGCAGGATATAGGGCGCACGGTGGACTTCTTTGCGGGAAGAAACCGTTACATAGGGCATCTTATTTCCCTTGCAACCTGTTCTTACAAGGGTATGCGCATAGGGCTTGACGGGGCTAACGGAAGCGCCTTCCAGATTGCGCGCAGCGTGTTCGAGGCTTTGGGTGCAAAAACCTATATGATAGGCGATACCCCCAACGGCACCAACGTGAACGACGGCGTGGGCTCTACCCACATCGAAGCACTGTGCGATTTAGTCGTTAAAAATTCGCTCGATATAGGTTTTGCGTTCGACGGCGACGCCGACAGATGCATCGCGGTTGATTCAAGCGGCAACGTCATCACCGGCGACGAAGAAATGTATATTCTTGCCAACTATTTAAAAACCCGCGGCGAGCTTGCGCACGGCAAAGTGGTTTGCACCGTCCTGTCCAACGGCGGGTTTATAGGTAGCCTTGCCGCGCGGGGCATAAAGTGCGAAGTGTGCGACGTCGGCGATAAAACCGTTTGCGACACTATGGCTAAAACGGGCGCGGTGCTAGGCGGCGAGCGCAGCGGGCACATAGTTTTTTCAAAGTACGAAACCACGGGCGACGGGCTTGTTACGGCGGTTATGCTTATGGAAGCCGTAGTCGAAAACCGCGGCTTCGACGGGCTTTTGAAGGGATACAAAACTTTACCTCAGGTATCTTTGAATATCCCCGTCGTAGATAAAAAACGCGCCATGACGGGCGTGGACGCTCTTGCCGAAAAACTGAGGGAAGAGCTTAAGGTCCGTTTAATCGTCCGCCCTTCTGGTACCGAGCGGTTAATCCGTATTACCGCTGAGGGTGAAAGCGAAGAGCTGTGCGCCTTGGCTTGCAAAATAATAAGCGGCAAAATACAAGAAAACGGTTGAGGTATTTATGTGCGGGATAATCGGTTACATAGGCGGCGGTGATGCCGCCGAAACAGTTTTGGGCGGGCTTAAACGTCTTGAATACCGCGGATACGATTCGGCGGGTGCGGCTTTTCTTTCGGACGGAAAAATTCAGATAATGAAAAAGCAGGGCAGGGTGGAAAAACTTGCGCCTCTACTTAAAGGCGTTCAAGCGCGCGTCGGCATAGGTCATACCCGCTGGGCTACCCACGGCGTGCCGTCGGATATTAACGCGCACCCCCACCGCGCGGGCGGTATCGCCATCGTGCATAACGGCATTATCGAAAATTACGCCGAACTTAAAGCTCAGCTTATTGCGGGCGGCGCGAAATTTCTTTCGGATACCGACAGCGAAGTCGTCGCCCACCTTCTTCAAAAAAACTATAACGGCGATTTGGTTTGCGCCTTGTATGAAACGGTTAAGTTGCTTAAAGGGTCATATGCGCTTATGGCGATATGCGAAGGTGAACAAAAAATAGCCGTCGCCCGCCACAAAAGCCCGCTTATCATCGGCTACGGCAAAGACGGAAATTATTGCGCCAGCGACGAGCCCGCCCTTGCCGGCCTTTGCGAAAACATCACCATTTTAGAGGACGGCGACGTTGCCGAAATCACCGCGGACGGCGTGAAAATTTTCGACAAATTTTTTAAACCCGTTTCGCGTTTGAAAGAGCCAAATCTTGCGGTGTCGGCAAGCCTGGGTTTGGACGGGTGCCCTCATTACATGCTTAAAGAGCTGCGCGAAACTCCCCTTTCCGTCGAGGCAACGGCACGTGCTTTCGCAGGGGTAAAAGACAAACTCGGCGCAGAGCTTGACGGAATAGAGCGGATAATTTTAACGGGGTGCGGAACGGCTTATCACGCCGCAATTTGCGGCAAGCGGTATATTGAGTGCTTTGCGCGTATCCCTGCCGAGTGCGAAACGGCGGGCGAGTTCCGCTATAAAAATCCCGTAATCAATAATAAGACTGCGGTCATTGCCGTAAGTCAAAGTGGGGAGACGGCGGACACGGTCGAAGCGGCCCGGCTTGCGCTTTCTTTGGGGGCGAAGGTCATCGCCGTTACAAATTCCCACCGCTCGGAGCTTACAAGGCTTGCCACGGTCGTTGTGCCCGTTGCGGCGGGCCCCGAAATTTGCGTTGCGGCAACCAAAAGCTACACGGGTCAAATTGCCGCGCTGTACCTTGCGGCGGCAGTGCTTGCGGGTGAAAATTTTTACGCCGGGTGCGCTCGAAAAATAAATGAAATCCCCGCCCTAATAGCCCAAACGCTTGAAGGCTTGGATATGCGTTCACTTGCGCACGTTTGCGCTTCAAGCAGCGGGGTATACTTTTTGGGCAGGGATTTGGATTACGCGGTTGCGCTTGAAGGAAGCCTCAAACTTAAAGAGGTTTCCTACGTGCCGGGGGAGGGGTATCCTTCGGGAGAGCTAAAGCACGGCACGCTTGCGCTTGTAGACGTCGCTACGACTTCCGTTGTGATAATCACCGACGAAGAGCTTGCAGGCAAAAGCGAGAACGCTGTCGAGCAGGTCTTATCCCGCGGGGGCAAGGTTGCGGTAATTACCAATATAGATGAAGTAAAGGAAAGGTTTTCGGGCAAGCTACCGTTGACCTGTTTGCCGAAGTGCGACAAGTTTTTATCGCCGCTGCTTTCCGCAGTTGCGGTTCAAATGCTTGCATACAAAGCGGCGGCAGTGTTGGGGCGGGAAATCGACAAACCCCGCAACTTAGCCAAAAGCGTAACGGTAGAGTAGAATAAAGCAATCAAAAAGCAAGGATTAGACGCATAGTCCTTGCTTTTTCTGTTTTAGTATGATATATTTGAATTACAATAAACTAAAATTTAAGGAGCGATTATATGAAAAAGATTGCAGGCTTAATCATTGCAACGATGGCGTTGGTTTTATGTTTTACGTTATCTGCTTGCGGGAGCAAATACGCAAGTAATTATGTTACTACAATGATGACGAGTTCAAACACTTCAAGCGAAGCGTCCGTTTCATTTGACACTTTTAGTGGAACATACGTCATGAAATTAAAAAACACGGGTGATGAAGAAGTATCGATATCTTATAATGCAACGTTGGAAAAAGGAACTATAAAAGTTTACTATGACTATAATGATGAAAAACTGGACTTATTCGAAATTGGAACCGACGGTTCTGTTGAAGGACAAACCGAAAAGTTTACAAGCAATAAAACCATTTACATAATAATCGAGTCAGACGGTAAATGCAACGTAGGTAGTTTTTCGTTTGAATTAGAGAAAGCAGAGTAATAAAATTCAAAAAAATTAAAGCCCGCTGTGCTTCGTTTACGAAGACAGCGGGCTTTTTATCACTCTAAATATTTGTCTTTTAAAAATTCTATATTTTCGTCGGTTAAGCCCAACGCTTGCTTGCAGTATTCGACTATATTGCCGTAACGCTCTTTAACGGTGGCTATCGCATGCTTTATATATTCGGGCTTTGCAATCATAAGCGCGTAAAGCACTCTTTTAAAATCCCTGGATACGGGCAGGACAAGAAGCCCCGCTTTTTGCAACGTGCGCTTTTTACGCTGAAATACGTTAGTGACAACGTAGTCCTCTATAATAAGCTCTTCGTCAACGCCAAGCACCGCTTCCAAAAGCATGGCGGCAATTCCCGTTCTGTCCTTGCCCGCACTGCAATGCCATAAAATGCAGTTTTCGTCGGCAATAACAAGGTCGAAGAACTCTTTAAGCGTTTTTTGCGAGCGGGGGTCAAACAGTATGCGTTCGTAAACGTCGTGCATATATCTGTCCGCCGTGCCGAACTCTTTTTCAATGCGCTTGCTCTCTTCGCGCCAAACCGTCGTAAGGCTCTTGGTGTAAGTTATGCCTGCCGCCTCCGCAATTACAAGGGGAAGAACAACGTGCTTTGCGCCGTTTAATTTGCTGTCGGGGTAGTCAAGCCGTTCGCGCTCTATGCGCATATCTATAACCGTGGTAACGCCTATATTTTCCAGATACGAACGTGTGAGCTTGGGCAGCTTGTAAAGCCTTCCGCTTCTTATAAGTCTGCAGTATTTTATATGCCGTCCGTCCGCTACGGGGAATCCGCCCAAATCGCGCGTGTTATTCAGTTTTTGAAGTTTCAGCCTTTGAATATCCATTGCGCTCTCGATAGTTTATTTTTTAAAGAAGGGGTGGTATTCCGTCTTTTTCTCGGAAAGAACTATGCACACCTGCGCGGGAAGGTATACCGTCCAAATAGTAGAATGTACAAAGTTTTTAAGCCCATCCGATATACTTACGCCGATAGTCGCGTCGCTTGCGTTGCCGTTAATGCCGCCCATATTGTCAATGCCTACGCAAATATCGCAAATGGTGAAAAGCACAAGCCCGACGAATAACAGTATGTACTTTTTGTCGATTTTAATTAGCAGTGCGCTTTCAACGGCGTTAATTAAAAGCTGGGGGAAGTATATAACCGCAAGCACTACCACCGCGGAATTAAGCATACCAAGCCCGCCGAGAACGGCAAGCCCAACCGCAACAACGCCGGCGCGCACGCCTAACGATATCCACGGTTTTTTGCCGTTTATAAGATAAATTCTTGCAAAGTGAATTGCCTGGGTAACAGTAAAAGTGCAAATGCCTACTTCAAAGTAATTGTTCAAAACAAGTATAAACAAATCGCTTATCGCAGTGAAAACAAGCGCAACCGTTACGGCAATTCCGTCTTTTCCGTAAAAATAAATACCGACTGCGGCGAATACAAGACAAGTCAAAATACCCGCGTATTTAAGATAAATTAAGTTTTGGTTAAAAGCAAAATCGTATATCTGGAATATTATGTAGATTATGCTTTCTATTAAAGCGAACGCGCTAAAAACGTAAAAGGCGACGCTTTTGGGTAATTTAAATTTCATAACTGTTTGTTGCCGCGGGTACGGTGTTTTGTATAGTAGAAACATTTTAAAGTATACTGTACAAAATTGCAAGCTATTTTGGCTTCAACCCGTATTTTCTTTGCCAAAGCCCGCCGCGTGTGATAGAATAAATTTGTAAAAATCAGCGCTTATAAGAGGGATTTATGCACGAAGGACACAGACAAAGAATGTACGAAAAGCTGACTAGCGGTAGCGGGCTTTATGACCACGAGATTTTGGAAATGTTTCTTTTCAACGCTTTTCCCAGAATAAATACCAACCCTATTGCGCACGACCTTTTGAATGACTTCGGCTCGCTTGCGGGCGTGTTTGACGCCGACGTCGACAGTCTTATGACGGTTAAAGGCGTAGGTAGAAGCGTTGCGCTGTATATCAAATGCAATGCCGAGATTATGCGCCGCATAAACCCCGTGAACGCGGGCGTTGCCGTTTTGAAAACTTACGATGACTTTAAAAAGTTTGCAACCGTCAGAATGCGCGGCAGAACTGAAGAAATACTTGAACTTTATTGTATTGAAAAGAACGGAAAGGTTAAAAGGATTTTTTCTTTTACGAATACGGATACAAGCAAAGTGGAAGTAAGCACGGACAAAATATCCGAAATTCTCGCCAAAGAAAAGCCCCACGGCGTTTTGGTTGCGCACAACCATTTAAGCGGCAATTCCAACCCGTCCGCCAATGATGACAGATTTACAAGCGAATTGCAACTTATGTGCAGTTTTAATAACGTCGCTTTGTACGACCACTGTATTTACGCTTCTGATACAAACGTTTACAGTTATTTCGCCGCAGGCAGGATAGACGAAATAAGAAAGGAATTTTCTTACAAAGGGCTCGTTGACGAGCGTTTAAAGATGCGCGCCGAAGAAAGGGAAGATAAAAAATAACCTGTAAACGAATTTGATTGACAGCCGCCCGCAAGTTTGTTAAAATGGGTATGCTTTTTATGTGGAGAGACGGAGAAGCGGGAAGTACTGCGTACTTCGGTACGACGAATGCCCGCATTCGCCCGCTCTCTAAAAAACTAAATAAATGGAGAGATGGCAGAGCGGTCGAATGCGGCGGTCTTGAAAACCGTTGATGGGCAACTATCCGGGGGTTCGAATCCCTCTCTCTCCGCCAATAGAGACCTAAATCAGTTGATTTAGGTTTTTTATTTACATTCTACTTTAACGTCATAGCGTTTCAGTAATTCAAAATATTCGTCAAACCTGTGTAAGCGAATGGGCATTGGAATGTGATTGTCAAAGTAAAGAATAAGCGCAGGGCTGATATCTTTATATTTTTCTACGAACTCGGCTTTAACGCAATGTCCGTTCTTAATCAAATTTTGCGCTTTCGCGTGATAATTAAAATACGCCATAAAAAAATTTTGCCCCAAAATGGTTTTTATATTATTAAAGCGCCGCACACTTCAAGTGCGCGGCGCTTTACAATTTTCGTACAAAGTGTTATTATTCTAGCGTATGACTAAAAAGATTTTAATTGCGGCGGTGTGCGTGCTTGTCGCTTCGGTTATTGCAATAATTACGCTGTGCTGTTTTTTGCCGAAAAGCGCGCTTCCTTACGAGGAAAGCACCGAGGCTATCAATAACCCAGACCAGGGCTTTTACCGCCCCATTTACGTTAGGGTAAAAGAGGACGGCGCAACCTACAACAAAAATATCGTAAACGCATCAACTCAGCTTTATCACCTGCGCATAGATATAAGCGACTTTTCCGCGGCGGTGAACGGCTCGGCAGATAAACCGTTGACGGACAAATCTTTAGAAGATTTAAACAGTTTGCTTTCCTATCTTAAAGAAAAAGAAAAGAACGCCGTGGTGCGGTTTGCATACGACCCGTCTTACGGCGGCGCGAAGGATAAAGAGCCGGCAAAGGAAATTATTTTAAAGCATATTCAGCAGGTGTGCCCGATTTTAAACAAGTATCAAGCGACGGTAACCGCAATCGAGGCCGGCTTAATAGGTCCGTGGGGAGAAATGCATTCAAGCAAAATTGCCAATGCCGAGTACATCTCGCCCATTATAGAAACCTTTTTAACAAACACCGCAAACTTGCCCGTTTTGGTGCGAACGCCCAAAATGATTTACAACTATTTGGGAATTAAACTTGCCGACATCGACGGTTACGAAATATCCGCAACCGACAAGGCGTACAGGCTTGGGCTTTATAACGACGGCTACCTCGGCTCTGACAGCGACCTGGGAACTTACACCGACCGCGAAAGGGAAATAGAATTTTTAAGCAAACAGACAAACCACTTGCCCTACGGCGGCGAAGTAGTTATCCCGAACAGCCCCTTGCACGACATCGAAACCTGCCTGCCCGAAATGTTCAAAATTAATTTAAGCTATTTGAATATAGAGTGGAACAACCAGGTTATAGACAAGTGGAAAAGTACCGTCTACACAGCGAAGTGCGGGGACGAAAAAATTTATTACGGCAAGACCGCGTTCGAATATATTCAAAACCGAATGGGGTACAGATTCGTCGTAACTAATTCAAAACTTCAATACAAAGATAAATTTACAGCAAATCTAACCTTGAAAAATCTGGGCTTCGGCAACTTAAATAAAACTAAGTATGCAAAACTTCTGTTTGTCGACGGAAGCGGCGAAGTCAAACTTACCAAGCAGGTTGAAGATTTTACGGGCGCCGAAAGTGTAAGCTATTCCGCCGATTTGAATTTGGCGGGCGGCAAGTACGAAGTTTACCTTTGCCTGTACGGCGAGGAAGTCGACGGAAAGCCCACTTACGCATTGCAGTTTGCCAACAAGGATATTTGGAATGCAACATTAAAAGCCAACAAACTGGGCGAAATAGAAATTAAATAATAATAATTAAAGCGCCCCGCAATTCGCGGGGCGCTTATTCTTTACAATTAAACTTTCAAAAGTTTCTTAACGGCTGCCTGCATCTTTTCAAGCGCAGCCTCGGCGTCGGACTTGTTGTTCGCCTTTACAGAGAAGTAAATTTTCAGCTTGGGTTCGGTGCCCGAAGGACGCACGCAGATAAAGCTGCCGTTTTCCAATTCGTAATATACGCAGTTGGTGAGGGGAGAGCCTATCTCGCTGGTCGCGCCGGTTGCAATATCCGTTTTAACGTTCTTGGAATAATCTCTTACCGTCGCAACCTTGTAAATATCGAACTCGGTTGCAGGCTTTTCTTTAAGTCCGTCAACTACGGCGTTCATTTCCTTCATAGCGTTCAAGCCCTTGAAGGGGATAGAGATGTTGCAATCGAGAACGTATCCGTACTCGCTGTAAATTTCCTGCAAGCGCTGATAAACGGTTTTGCTGACGGACTCGTAATAGCAAACCATTTCCGCGCACAGCATCGAAGCAACAACTGCATCCTTGTCGCGCGCATGCGTTCCGCGAAGGTAACCGCAGCTTTCTTCAAAGCCGAATACGTAGGTGTGGGAGTGGTCTTTTTCCCATTCCTTGATTTTTTCACCGATGAACTTGAAGCCGACGGGCACTTCGAAAAGCGTTACGCCGTACTTCTGGCAAATGGGTCTTGCCATACCCGTGGTTACGAAGGATTTAACAACAGCTGCGTTTGCGGGCAAATTGCCGTCCTCTTTAAGTCTTGTCAAAATGTAGTCTAAAAGAAGTATGCCTACCTGGTTGCCTGAAAGCGCTTCAAACTCGCCTTCCTTGTTCTTAACGGCAACGCCGAGGCGGTCGCTGTCGGGGTCGGTGCCGAATACTACGGTTGCGTCAATCTTCTGCGCAAGTTTAATGCCGAGGGATAACGTTTCTTTAAATTCGGGGTTAGGAACTTCAACCGTTGAAAACTCGGGGTCTTTCTTAACCTGTTCTTCAACAACCGTCGCGTTAATGCCTATCTTTTTGAGGATGGTGGTAACGGGGACGTAGCCCGAACCGTGAACGGGGGTATAAACAAGTTTTAAATTTTTTCCGCAGGATTTAATTGCCTTTTTGGAAATGGTCAGCTTTTTAAGCTCTTTATAATATTTTTTGTCAACCTTCGAGGGCACGGCTTTAATATGCTTTTTAGCCTGTTCCGCAGTGGGTGCGGGTGCGCCGAGGTAGTCGGTAATTTTCTGTATGTATTCAACAACTACCGCAGTGTCGTCGGGTGACATCTGCGCGCCGTCCTCGCCGTAAACTTTATAACCGTTGTACTGCTTGGGGTTGTGGGATGCGGTAACCATAATTCCCGCAAACGCGTTCAGTGCGCGCACCGCAAATGAGAGCATAGGTACGGGGTGAACGTCGCTGAACTTGTACGCGTTAATTCCGTTCGCCGCAAGAACTTCGGCAGCGGCGGTAGCAAACTCGTCGCTCTTAAGACGGGTGTCGTAAGAGATTGCAACGCCCCTCTTCATAGCGTCCTCGCCCTTGGTTTTAATAAATTCCGCAAGTCCTTGGGTTGCGCGCTTTACGGTGTAGACGTTCATCATATTGGTACCGTAGCCTATAATTCCGCGCATGCCGGCAGTGCCGAATTCCAATTCCGCACCGAAGCGGTATTCTATATCTTCTTTATTATCTTTTATGGCTTCAAGCTCGGCTTTGGCATCGGGCGCAAGGCGCTCGTCTGAAAGCCAGCTTTCGTATGTTTCTTTATAACCCATAATTTCCTCCTCAATTATCATATTACGTAAGGACAAGCCGTATTACTTTTAACGGTTTGTCACTATATGATTATATAAAAAAATATTTGCGTTGTAAAGAGTGATTTTAAAAAAAGTTATAAAAAATTAATAAATTCATACAAAAAAAGCAGGATAGTCGGTTTATCCTGCCTTTATTCAGTTTTATTTTCGGTTAAATGAAACGCTTAGTCGTCGCCGCGGAAAAATTCTTCACGCGACAAGGGGCGTTCCTTCTCGGGGGAAATAATAGTGTTTTTGTCTACGGAATACTTTATCTCTTCACGGTCGTAATAGTTCACAAATTCGAAGCTGATAATTATCACATAGCTTGAAGGGACGGTAAGCAGCAGTCCGACGCCAAGCGTTAAAATTAGGGCAGCCATATTCAGCGCAAACACGATAAGAACTATTACCGCGAAGTTCGACATAACGTTTAACGTGTTTTTATTCTTGCGGGAGAAGGTGTACTTAATTGCCGCGCCGTGCTTCATCTTTCCGCGGATAAGTGCGGGAAGCCAGTCGCTCGTTACGGTCATTTTAAAGGTGATTGCAACCACAACGGCAAGCACGAAGAGGAACAGGCATATAAAGAAGTACACAACGCTGTTCAACAGGGTGAAGAACAGGAAGAACATCGCAACCACTACAAGCACGTCGTACAATACAGAAAGGGGCACGTAAATTGCGTTGTAGATAGAAGCGTTCTTTAAATTCCGTATAAGAGTTCCCAGGAAAGGCTGTTTTGCTCTCAACGCCATTTTGTCGTTGATGACAGAAGCGGTGGCATAGTTACCCAAACCCATAAACCATTTGGATACTACGGTTATAAGAAGAATTAACAGCCCGCTTAAAACGGCTTCCGTAAGTTTGGTGTTTAAAAGTTCGTTAAGCTCGGCGTAAGCAGTTTGCACCTTTTCGGAAAGGGATTGAAGCTCACCCGTCTGTCCGTTTAAAAGGCTGGTTATGAATCCTTTTGCACCTTCGATAATCGTGTTTAACTGTTCCGAGTCGATAAAGGTTTTTATAAACGGATAAACGCCCGCCCAACAAATAAGACCCGAAATTAAAAGCACAACCAGCCTAAATAAAAGCTGTTTGTATATTACCGAAAAGTTGTCCACGAAGACGTGGAATGTGTGTTTAAACTTCATACAATTTTACCCTAATTTTCGATTAGCCCCCACATATGCCTCAAATAACGACAATTTTGCTTGTAAATTTATCGCCGTTTATTACTAAATAGCAGTAGCTGTTTTGCGAATATCTTGATAAATTACCGGGGTTTATCAGTGTAATGCCGTCTATTTCGTCCTCGCGGGCGCGGTGGGTGTGCCCGTACAGAACTAATTTGCAATTTCCCTCATTGCCCCGCATATATAGCCTGTTTAACGTGGTTTTTGCCGAATAAAGATGCCCGTGTGTTGCAAAAATCTTCACGCCCTCTATATCCAAAAACACTTCGTCGTCGCCGAGCTTTACAGGGTCGCAGTTGCCGTTTACAAGAATTGTTTTGTCACCGAATTCTTTTTTTATCCGTGCCCCGTCGCCCGAAGTATCGCCCAAATGAATTATATAATCGCACTCTTTAAAAATACCGTAAAGTGTATTTATTTTAGGTATATTCCCGTGCGAATCGGAAATTACAACCGCTGTTTTCATAATTTAGAGCGCAAATCCGCAAGCGCGCGGTAGCGGTGGGAAACTTCGTTCTTTTCTTCTTCGGTTGCAAGACCGAAAGACTTTTTCAAATCGTCAGAGTAAAAAAGGCAGTCGTAGCCGAAGCCGTTAGTGCCTATTTCTTCATACAAAATCTTGCCGTAAGTTTTGCCCTGTCCGAAGTAGGTTTTGCCGCTCGGCAGACACAGGCAAACCGCGCTTTCAAAGTGCGCGCGCCTGTCCGAAACGTTTTCCATTCTTTTAAGTAAAAGTTTTCTGTTTCCCGCAGGACCTTCTCCTGAAAAACGTGCAGAATAAATCCCCGGCGCGCCGTGCAGGCTTTCAACGCACAGCCCGGAATCGTCCGAAAGTGCAGGAAGGTTAAACTTCTTTGCAACAGTTTCAGCCTTGATTTTTGCGTTTTCCTTGAAGGATTTGCCCGTTTCCTCAATCTCGTCGGTAAAGCCGAGTTCGTGCATAGAAACAATCTCTACGTCGGTGAAAATGGACTTTATTTCGGCAATTTTGCCTTCGTTGCTGCTTGCAACTACGATTTTCTTCAATTCCATATATAAATTATAGTATATATAATATTAAAAGTCAATCCCAACTAAGCCTGTGAAGCTCGCCTTTGCAGTTGAAACCTTCAAAGTTTTGTTGCCTAAGCCCTTCGTAAACGGCTATCGCAACCGAGTTTGAAAGGTTTAAACTTCTCGTGTCGTTCAGCATGGGTATGCGCACGCAGCTTTCTTTATTTGCTTTTAAAAGCTCTTCGGGAAGCCCGCGCGTTTCCTTGCCGAAAACTAAGAAGTCGCCTTCTTTAAATGATACGGAAGAATAGTTTTTCCGCGCTTTCGTGGTAAAAAAGTAGAAGGAAGATGCGGGGAATTTCTTCAAAACCTCGTCAAAGCCGTCGTAATAGAAAATTTCTGCATCCTTCCAGTAATCGAGGCCCGCGCGCTTTAAATATTTATCCGTAACTTCGAATCCAAGCGGGCGTACAAGGTGAAGTTTGCATCCCGTTGCGGCGCACGTTCTTACTATATTGCCCGTATTTTGCGGAATTTCGGGCTCTACCAAAACTATATTGAACATACCCGTATTGTAATACAATTTATTGGAATTTGCAAACCGTTACGCGCGTGCAAAGTTAAAATTTCATTTGACAATGATTGACAGTATAAGTTAAAATATTAATCGGTAGAAATTCGGAGAAAATTATTAGAATATGATACATTCTTTGTTGAGTTTATCAACAGGCGACGTCCTTTCTATAATCAGTAGCGCGTTCTTCATTCTCGGCGGCATAGCAGTGTTTATGGTCGGAATGAATATGATGGGTGCCAGCCTTGAAACGGCGGCGGGCAAATCCATGCGTAAACTTATGGGTAAGGCAACCAAAAACCGCTTTATCGGCGTAGGAACGGGCGCGGCAATCACCGCAATAGTCAACAGTTCCGCGGCAACGACCGTCATGATAGTCGGCTTCGTTAACGTCGGTCTTATGACCCTTGCACAGGCAACTTCCGTAATAATGGGCGCGAATATAGGAACGACCATCTCGGCGTTCATTATGGCGCTTTCTGCGGCTGGCGGACAGTTTTCCGTCGCGGCTGTGTTTGCACTGTTGGCTTTCGTCGGCTTCGTCTTAACCCTCGTCGGGAAAAAGGACAAAATCAAGCGTATAGGTAACATTTTCGAGGGAATCGGGCTTATTTTCATAGGTTTGCACGTCATGAGCGGCGCCGTTGGCGAGCTTATGGACGAAGGCAACGAAGTAGGGCAGGCGGTTGCAAAAATGTTCATCGCCCTCGGCAACGGGGTGGATACTTTAACCTGGCAAATCCCCGTTCTGTTTATCCTCGGCGCGCTGTTGACTGCGGCAATGCAGTCGTCCGCGGCGCTTACGGCTATCGTAATTTCCCTTGCCAGCAAAGGGCTTATATCCTTGCAAATGGCTATGTGCATAATCCTCGGCGCCAATGTGGGTACGTGCTTAACCTCGCTTATATCTTCAATGGGTGCAAGCGTGAACGCAAAGCGCACGGCGATAGTGCATCTTCTGTTCAACGTGGCGGGCTGTCTTATATTTATCTGGCCGGTTGCCTTCGCTGGTAAATATATCGCAAGCTTCCTCAACAGTTTTATCGCTGATATGGAGTGGCAGATTGCGATTTTCCATATGGTATTCAACCTTTTAACAACTGCGGTTTTACTGCCGTTTATTAAAGTTCTTGTAAAGCTTGCGTGTCTTATCGTTCCCGATAAAAAGTCAAAGGCGGACAATGCGGAAGAGTACGGCGTTCTTGATAAGCGTCTTTTAAAGACCCCCGCAATCGCCGTGGGTCAAGTGAGAAAAGAGCTTACTCATATGGGCAAACTTGCCTTTGAAAATTACAAGCGCGCCCTCGATATGCTTCTGAATGGTGATTTAAGTAGCGCGGACGAGTTTGCCGCAGTCGAAAAGAACATTAACGATTATAACAGTTTCATATCTTCATTCCTCGTTAAACTTTCATTGGAAGATTTGGCCGAAAAAGATGAAAAGAAGGTAAGCTCATTCTACCACGTTGCGTCCGACACCGAAAGAATAGGCGACTACGCGGAAAACATAGTCGAATACGCAACTAAAATGGTGGAGGATAAAGCACAGTTTTCAGATGCCGCTAAGGCGGAAATTATGGAAATGGATTCGCACATTACCGAGCTTTACAATTGCGTTGAAAAAGTTTTCAGCGAGCTTGACGCAACCTACTTGCCTGCGGTAGAGCGTGAAGAAGCGGCAACGGACGACTGCTGTTCTAAGATGCAGGCGGCACACTTAAAGCGCGCAACTGAAAACAGCTGTAACCCCGAGGCAGGCGCTATTTACTTACAGCTGGCAATAAATATGGAAAGAATTGCAGACCATATGCACAATATTTCCAACTCAACAAAATCTTATCATCCACATAATTAACAAGTTAAAATTAATAGCCCGCGGCGCATATGCGCCGCGGGCTTTAAAATTGCGTTATTTTAAGCATATATGGGGGTTAATTGACTTTTTCTTCATCGTTTTCTTCGGTTATTTCCGCATTTTTACCCTCTAAATCGCCCGTATCAGCCAAAGCTGCTTCCGAAAGGGTAAGGGGAATGGGTATTTCTTCGGTTTTTTGGGTTGTTTTTTGCGATTGCCCCCCGAATATGCGCCGACGAACGGCAAGAAAGGCGTAATAACCGCCCGTAAATATCCAGAACAATCCGACATATGCTACGTACAGCGCAATAATGTAGGAAAGATAGAAAGTGTAATTTCCGATAGTGAAAGGTATGTAATCGAAAGGAATAGGCAAAGGGTTGACTTGCGTAAACGCATAGTTGGGCGGAGACATATCGACGCCGGGTGCGCCGTAATCGCCGATGGCAAGCGTATAGCCGTCGTAGCTGTAAGTGGTAAGGAAGGTGCTTACAAGTCCGCTTGCAACGGTTGCAACCACTATCACCAAACAGTAGTAGATAATAGGTATTACGCAGTCCTTTAATTTGAACTTATAGTGTCCCACCGCAGAAGGCAGAACGCACAGTCCGAACAGAAGGCAATGTGTCAAGCAGAAGTATAAGATGGAGTAGCTGCAGAATATTCCGTAGTTGGACATTTCGTCCTTGCCGAAGTATATGAACACCGTCAGCGCGCCCGCCGCGTGTACGAAGAACGAAATCGCATACAGTATGCGTTTTTTCAAAATTACCGAAAGGCAGGCAACGTAAACGCCGATATTGCAGATGAACAGGGGTAGGGCGGCGAACACGTTGTTATAAACGTTGTACCCGTCGCCGAGTAGCATCGAGTCTTTGCAGTGGTACTGTATAAGAAGAACTATCGCACCCGCAACGAGGAAGTCCTGCTGTTTCTTTTTATCGAACCTTTTTAAAACGTAGTAGCAACCTACGGTAAAACCGACTAGAATCGCAAGGGCTAAAAAGTGCCAAAGGGTGAAGTTTTTAAACAATAAAAACGGTGAGGTTTCTCTTACGACGTTTATATCGAAGAAGTTTTCAAAGATGTTCAGCGGCATAACCGCAACTATTGCAAGCGGAAGATAGATAAAACTTTTTGCGTTTACCTTCCAGCCGTCCCGCAAAAAAAGCGAGGCGCAGCAGAAAAGCTCTAATACGCAAGCGATGAAGAACAGCGCCATATTTGCCGCTTTGGGCATAAACTCGTTTATGCTTGCAAAAACGTTTTGTACTTGCTGCTCGTGGGTTATACCTTCCGTCATCATCGTTATATCGAAGAACGACCCGAAGGTACAACAGCTTACTATTATGAATAACGGCAAAACGTACTTTGCTATATCCGCACAGCATTTCTTCTTATACCACACAGCAAGCGGAAGTAATAGAAGTCCGCACTTCTTTATCCACTGGCATAGAACGAAGAAAAAGTTGAATTCCCCTATTCGGTTAAATATGTAATAATCGGATACGGTGAAGGTAAGCACAAGCGATACCGCAAGGTACAGCCCTGTACAGACCTTTAGCGCCACGTCGTTTATTCTTTGGATTTTCATATAAACATTATAAAATATATACGGCTTTGTGTCAATGGAAAGTTTTGCCGCCAAACCCTAAAAAATCCGGCAAATCGTTTGTAAAACAGTTTAAAGAGTGGTATACTAACTTTATAATAAATTTAACGGAGAAATATTATGGCAAAGATAACTAAGGACACTTTAATTGCAGATTGCCTCAGAATAAACCCCAACAGCGCTGAAATTTTACAGGCGGTAGGTATGCACTGCCTGGGTTGCGCTATGGCTCACGGCGAGACCATCGAGCAAGCCGTTTACGTTCACGGCAACGATTTGGATAAGGTTCTTGAAAAATTAAACGAAGGCGTAGAAGACTAAGATATCGGCAGTATGAAAAAGTCAGCAGTTTTAATATCCCTCTGCCTTGCCGCAGGCTGTGCGGTATTCGCGGCGGGGTGTTTTTTCACGCCGCGGGGAGAAGACAGTCCGCCGGAAAATAAACCGACAACCGTAACCTACCATTTGAACGGCGGCTATTTTGTTGATTACAAAGTAGATGACGACGGCACTTACAGCCGCGAAGTTTATAACAGTAGCAAACCGAACTTCAAACCCATCAACGCCAGAAGGGACACCTGGATTTTCGACGGCTGGTATTACGACGAGCAGTTGACCGAACCCTTCGTTGGTGTGGGCTTGCCGCAAGACAGCGAAGAGGTGCATTTGTACGCCAAGTGGAACGACAAAATTACCGTAACCGCGGAAAATTTTGAAGACTACTTTTTTGTTTCCGCAAAATGGAACGGCTACAACTATATCCCTGCCGCCGGTGTGCAGTACGAGGTTTCGCCGAAGTGGAACATTGACCCCGTCAAAACCACGGTAAGCATTGAATTTTCGGCAACGCCCAAACTCGGCAGTTGGATAGGCGAAGAACATGCATTCACTGTCGAAGGTGATAGGCGCTTCAAGGCAGGCGGTATGCAGTTTATCGATAAAACGATGATATTCAGCACAGGCGCAACCGTAACCTATCATTTTCAGCCCGAAGAGTTTGACATTTACCTTCTCCACAAAGACCCGTTGACCGTTACATTCGACCCTTGCGGCGGTACGGTTGACACGCCTACGGTTGAGTTTGAAGGCGGCAGTGAAGTTTTAAAAAGCAGCTTGCCCCAGCCCGTTCGCGAGGGCTACGTTTTTGAAGACTGGTATCTCGATGCCGAATACACCAAGGCATTTTTATATTACCTGTATGTAGACCGCCCTCTCACCCTCTATGCAAAATGGACGGCAATAGACGAATAAAATTACATAATAAGCCCGCCCGCAGCGTTGACTTGTGCTAAGCTCTAATTGCAGTAATGTAATTAAGATACTTGGTCAAGCGGAACGCTTGCGGACGGGCTTTTTTATTGTTGTTAATAGCTGGCAGTGCTGGTAAAATCTTTGCATTGCGGGGCGGTATAAATCTTGGTATAATATAACCGTAGAAAAACGGAGGTATAAATGAACAAGTTTAAAACTGTTGCCGTCATTGCGGCCGCGCTTGCAACGGGCGCGACTTTCGCGGGTTGTGCGGCGGCGAACGACGATTACGATACCAAAAACCAGGCGGGGATAACCGAACAAATCCCCAATGAAATACAACAGCCCGAAGAGAACAAGGGCAACGAAATTCCCGTGGTAGTGCCAAAAGCTCTTACGGTTTCATATCTTAACGTTACGTCGGACGGAGTAAATATCCGTTCGGGTGCAGGCACGAATTATTCGTCGCGAGGCACTGCCGAAAAATCAACGATGTACGCCTTGAACGACAGTTTGGGCGGTTGGTACAAAACGGGCTACAAAAACAATTCGGCGTACATATCTTCAAAGTATTGCGAAGTGGTTGAAATGAAAGCCAGCGACGACAAAAGGGTAGAGGCGGTTATAAAAGAAGGAACTAAACTTCTTGGCACGACTTACGTTTACGGCGCTGTCAGATACCACGACGGAAACGGGCACAAGCTATCGGGCTTCAACATAAACTCGTTTGACTGTTCGTCGCTTATGCAGTACATATTCTATACGGGCGCGAACGTCAATTTGCAAATGAACACCCGCACGCAAATTTATCAGGGAAAGACGGTTAAAAAGTCAGAGCTTAAACGCGGTGACTTAATGTTCTTCACCAACGCATCGCGCAAGAACCTTTCTGGCGTTGAACGCGTGGGGCATGTTGCTCTGTATCTCGGTGACAACTGGATACTGCACACCGCAAGCGACTACGCCAAAATCGAACAAATATCCACTACAAGGTGGAGTTACTTCATACAGGGACAAAGAGTAATATAAAAAACGACCCGTGCTGTTGCACGGGTCGTTTTTAATGAGCACCTTTCATTGCGTTTGCAATTTCGTTGGCTTGCGCTTTTCGTGCCTCGTCTGCATTTTTTGCGATTGCTGCTGTTAAAGCGTTTCGGAATTCGTTTGCGTTCGTAACGCCTTCGAAAGTTATAGCGGTTTCGGCGTTTGTGCTTTTGATTTCAATATCAGCATAGTGAAAAATTTTACCGAAGAAAGGAGTGTTGACAGATACACTGTCGATTTTTTCTATCGGATAATCAAGTGAGTAGGAACTGAACACGCCGCTTTTACCTATAATTCTTCTGTTGGTAATTGCAAGTTTCGTGCCGTAAACGCTCATAATACTTGCCACCCGCAAAATAATACCTAAGAAAGCAAAGCCGCCCCAAACAACCACGTATAAAACTATCGGTATGGCTTTAGCAAGCCCGTCTAATCCCGAAACGTCGCTCATCAAACCGCACAGCCAATCTACTAAAAGATTTCCCAATATATGCAACGTAATTGCAACGGCCAACCAAATAACGAATTTTATAAACTCTTGCGCTATAAACAGGCGGTTATGCTTGATTTCTATTTCAATGCGCTCGCCCTCATTTAAATTGTTTTCAAAATAATTGCTCATTTCATTTTCTCCTTTGCATATAATAATTATAATTCTTACAACTGTAAGAAGTCAAATGTTTTTCTTACAAAAGTGAGAAAATAATATTGGAATGGAAAATTTGTTTTGTGAGCGTCTTAAAGAATTAAGGCAAGAAAAGAAGTTGGGTCAAATTGAATTAGCTAAACGGCTTGACGTAAGCAAGGGTATTATAAGCCTTTGGGAGAACGGCTTGCGCGAGCCGTCAATGAGCAGTTTAATACTGTTGTCTAAATTTTTTGACGTTACAATAGACTATTTGGTTGGTTTGGAGGATTAGCTATAAAAAAGCGGACTGCATTTAGCAGTCCGCCTTTTTTATTCTTTATCTTCTTTCTTTTCAACTTTACCTGTTATAAAATCGCCCGAAGGGGGAGGGGGATTAGCGGCTTTATCCGCGCGCTCTTGCATGCCTTTGAAAAGGAACATAAGCGCGGCAAACGCCAATGCGCCGCCAAGCGGCACAAAGCCCCACCACAAATAATATACAAAAATGAAAATGGTTGCGGCAACGCACGCTACCGAAAGTATACAAAATATAATTCTTAAATTCTTAAACATATTTCTATATTACTTAATATGTCCGCAAATGTCAAGTTATATACGGCGGCGGGGTATAACTATTCGACTACGATCGGGGGGAAAGTCGTAGTTTCTCCGTCCGTGCAGCGGACTGTCATATACTTGTTGTCTTGGTTAATGCGCACGCTTTCCCATTCGGCGATAGTGCCTCTGAAAGTAATTTCTTCAAGAAAGCTGCAGTTTACTAAAGCGTATTTTCTAATATCGGTAACGCCTTTCCCTATGGATAAACTTTCAAGCGCATCGCAATGCTCGAATACGCTCAGGCTAAGTTCCGTTATGCCGTCGGGCAGATAAACCGATTTAATCGAGCTACATTCGTAGAAGGCGCGATTCTCAAGTTTTGTAAGCGTATCGGGGATATTGATTTCCGTAAGCGCGCGGCAGCCGTTAAACGCGTCCATTCCTATCGTAAGCAAACCGTCGGGCAGGGTAACTTTTTTAAGTGCGGTACAGCCATAAAAGGTTTTTTCACCGATAGCTGTATACGTTCCCGCAACTTTTACTTCGGTCAAGGCTGTGCAGCCGTTGAAAGCGTTGTTGCCAAGCGCTTCCAAATTAGCGGGCATTTTTAAACTGCTTAATTTTTTACAGCCGTAAAAAACCCTTTCGCCCATTTGGGTTACGGAATCGGGAATAGTTACGGTGGTAAGACTTTCGCAGCCTTTGAAAGCACCGTTGTCGATAAATGTTACACTGTCCGGCACTGTAACGCTGGTAATTTCACAGTTTTCAAAGGCGTACTTTTCAATCTCCTTGACCGGCAGTTTATTGTGCGTTGCGGGGATTTTTACTTTTTTCCCTGTAAACGCATCCGCCCCTCTGACGGTGTAATAAGTCTTGTCTTTGCTTAAATTATAAATCAGCCCGCTGCTTCCGCCGTCTATGCAGCTGCAACCGGAAAGCCCGACCGCGCACGCAAACGCGCAAGCCGCGGCAAACGTAGCTAAAAACTTATTTTTCATCATTCACCTCTGTATATTCATTATATATTATTTACAACAGGTTTGCAAGATAAACGTATAAATTCATATCCCGCAACAATTCTCGCGCGCGTGCGCGCGTAATATATAATGTAAGTGCGCGTCGGCATATGATTAAATATACATTTGAATAAAATTATCTAAAAAATGTAAAAAATTAACTAGACTGAAATTTTTTTGAAAAATTAAAAAAGCATTTGACTTTAAAAATGCCGTGTGTTATTTTATTTAAGCTGTCAGGAAGAGGTGCGGAGGTAACCCCGCAAAATTCTTCAAAACAAGTCAAAATTCGATAAAAAATGCATAAAAATTTTTTAAAAAAGTTTTGAAATTCGCTTGACACTATAATAAATGGTATGATATTATAGACAAGCTACCGCAAAAGGCAGCACGGCTTTTTTGCCGTTTACGCAGTTTAAAAATTGAATAGAAGGAAACGAATATAAAAAAGTTTCTGTCAATTAACTTTGAAGTACAAATAGTAC
>JAIDQV010000014.1 GCA_029062045.1 Clostridia bacterium | reverse complement strand
GGTGACCTCGTCCTTACCAAGGACGTGCTCTACCTGCTGAGCCATAGCAGCAAATCGTTTACTTGAATATTATATTTAAAAAAGAATATATTGTCAATTTATTTTAAGTAAAAATTAATTAAAAGTTGGAGAAACCGTGGAAAAAACCAATCTTGAAAAAACAGCCGTAAAAACTTCGATAGTAACCATAGTTGCTAACTTTGCGCTTACGGTTTTTAAGCTGTTTGCGGGAATATTCGGTGCATCGTATGCACTTATATCCGATGCTATTCATTCGGCGTCGGACGTTTTTTCTACCGTAATCGTTCTTGCGGGGGTAAAAGTTTCCGCAAAAACGGCCGACAAAAAACACCCCTTTGGGCATGAAAGGTTTGAGTGCGTTGCCGCAATTATTCTTGCTATGGTACTGTTGGCGACAGGCGTAGGAATAGGCTATACGGGCGTAAAAAACATAGTTACCGGGGAATATTTAAACTTTGAATTGCCAAAAGTAATTGCTCTTGTCGCCGCGGCAGTGTCTATCGTTGTAAAGGAAGCTATGTTCTGGTATACGATTGTTGCGGCAAAGAAAGTCAATTCTTCGGCGTTGAAGGCTGATGCCTGGCACCATCGTTCGGACGCGCTTTCATCAATAGGTAGTCTTATCGGCGTAATTGGGGCGATGTGCGGGGTGCCCGTTCTGGACAGTGTGGCGTGCCTTGTAATTTGTATTATGATAATTGTTGCAGCTGTGCGCATATTTATTGACGCGGTAAACAAGATGACGGACGAGGCATGCGACGAAAAGACTGAGGGCGAACTTCGCGGATTTATTTCGTCCTGTGGTGGCGTTGAACGCATTGACGATTTAATGACAAGAAAATTCGGTAATAGAATTTACGTTATAGTTGAAATTGCCTGTAACCGTGATTTGCCGCTTTTCGAAGCACACGAAATTGCCGAAAATGTACACTTGGGCATTGAAGAAAATTTCCCGCTTGTAAAGCATATTACAGTTCACGTTAACCCTTACGACCCGCCCGAAGAGGAGAACAAGACAACAGAAACCGAGATTGATACAGAAGTGGAAGAGTTAGAAGGAGATAAATAAAATTAAAAGCGGCTGAGCAACATTGCTCAGCCGCTTCAAGTTAACTTATATTTCTGACAAGTCCCACAACTTTACCTAGAATTGAAACATTATCGAAGATAAAATCTTCCATATCGTCGTTTTCGGGATGAAGAATTATCTTTCCGTTACGTTTGAAAAAGCGTTTAACAGTAGCGCCGTCTTCAATTAATGCAACCACAATATCGCCGTTATCCGCAGTTTCTTGCTTTCTTACAACTACTTTATCACCGTCAAACATTCCTATTTTAATCATTGACGAGCCGTGAACGTTAAGCATAAATAAATCTTCGCCGGAAAAGAAATTATCAGGAAGAGAAACGTAGCCTTCATAACTTTCAGTTGCAAAAATGGGCTGACCCGCGGCAACCGTTCCTAATATGGGAACAGATAATGATTTGCTTTTTAAAGCAATGGCACGGCGCTTTAC
>JAIDQV010000139.1 GCA_029062045.1 Clostridia bacterium | reverse complement strand
CACTCGCTTCCTTGTCCGTTTATAATATATGACTTGTACAATAACGGATATTCCCGAAATTACGAACATTATCCCGATAATTGGAATATAAAGCGAGTTGCCCGAAAATACCGAAACGCATGAAATAAGTCCACCCAGAGCCAGCGACCCCGTATCCCCCATAAAAATTGCCGCCTTATTAACGTTGAATACAAGAAATGCCGCGACCGCACCCACGCCTATGAAGCAAAGAACGGAAAAATAAGTGCCCTTCATTGCAAGCATAATTCCTAAAACAAGAAGATAAGCACAGCTTGTCCCCCCGGCAAGACCGTCGAGTCCGTCGGTGAGATTAACGCAGTTTACCGTTGCAGTAAAAATAAATATTACAAGCGGGATTATTCCCCAGCTTATCTCCGCAGAAATATTTGTGAAAGGAATATTGAGTTTTGTAATTCCGTTGAAATAACAATAAAGTGCGGCGACCGTTGCAATTGCAATTTGAAAAATTATTTTCTGATAGGGTTTTAATCCTTCGTTTTTCTTGTGATAGATTTTAATGAAATCGTCCAAAAAGCCTACCACCATAAAGCTTGCGGTTATTGCAAGGGTAAGATTAACTTCACCACCGTTAAAACCAAGCGTGCAAAACCCGACGATTACAAGCGCACAAATAAAGGCAAGCCCGCCCATCGTAGGTGTGCCGCCTTTATCTTTATGTTCTTTAACGTATCCTAAAATGTACTGACCTGCTTTCAACCTTCTTAAAAGAGGCAAAATTAACAAAAGTAACGCCCCTGAAGCCAAAAACGCAAACAGCATCGATATAAATATGATTTTCATTTAGCCGCCGATAATGTTTTTTATAACTGTATTGTCATTGTAACTATGTTTTATACCCATAATCTCCTGATACTGCTCACCGCCTTTGCCTGCAACAAGAAGAATATCTCCCTTTTCTAAGAGTCTGATTGCATACTCGGTAGCAACTTCCCTTTCGGAAACTGTAACGTACTTTTTACCGGTGGATTTAACACCTTCTTCAATTTCGCTTATTATGTCGTACGGATCTTCGTATCTGGGATTATCCGAAGTAATTATGCAAAAATCCGCATAAGTTGCAACTACTTTACCCATTATCGGGCGCTTGGTTTTATCCCTGTTTCCCCCACAACCGAAAAGGCAATAAAGCTTACCTTCACACAGCTTTTTCAATGATTGCAATGACTTTTCCAATCCATCCGGCGTATGCGCGAAATCCACAAAAATATCAGCGCCGTTGTATTTTGCAACTCTTTCAAGCCTGCCTGAAACGTTTTTCAAGCTAAACAATCCTTTTGCAATACCGCTTATACTAATACCGAGAATTTTTGCGCAAGCGGCGGCCGCCATTGCATTGTAAACGTTATGAATTGCAGGCAAGCAGAGCTTTATTTCGTAAAGTTCGTCTTCAAGGTTTAAAACAAACGTTGTTCCGTCAAGGCTTTCCCTTACGTCCACCGCAAACACGTCGGCGGGATTTTTAAGCCCGTAGCTTGTCGCGTTTTTGATTGTAGAAAGAATTTCAATCCCCAGGGCATCGTCCGAATTAATAACGGCAAATTTACACCGCCCGTCTTTAAATAAAAGTTTTTTACATTCAGCATATCTTTGCATATCGCCGAAAAAGTCAAGATGGTCCTGCGTGCAGTTGGTGAATATCCCTACTTCGAAATTCAAGCCGTAAATTTTATCGTAATAAAGGGCGTGCGCGGAGACTTCCATAAAAACGTATTTAACCCCAGCCGCCACCATATCAGCCAGCACGGAATATAGAAAAATCGGGTCCGGCGTAGTCAACTCGGGAGAGATAAATTTTTCACCGTAACTTATACCTAAAGTTCCGATTACCCCCGTACTATGCCCGTTTGAACGAAAAATACTTGCAAGCATATGGGTTATTGTCGTTTTGCCGTTTGTACCGGTAACTGCAACAATTTTCAGCTTTTTATCCGCAAAATTATAGAATGCCTGCGCCGCACGGGCAATCTGCGCCCTTCCACTGTCCACGATAATCTGAGTTATCGGGTAATCAAGTTTCTTTTCACAAACGACAGCAACAGCGCCATTGTCCGTTATTTCAAGCATATCCCCGTGCGAATCGTGTTTTGCACCCGCAAAACAGAAGAACAAATCACCCTCTTTTACCTTTTGGCTGTCGGTACAAAGTCCGCATATTTCAATGTCGGTATTGCCCACTATTTCTTTCACTTGTATGTACTTCAAAAGCTCGCTCAATTTCATTTATACGTACCGTTCAATGTTCTTAATTCTGATAATATCCTCAAAAATTTCTTTTGCAACCGGTGCGGCAACCGCACTGCCGTAATAAGTTCCCTGTGGCTCGTCAACTACAATAAGTGCCAGATATTCGGGTTTGTTTGCGGGGAAAAACCCGCAAAAAGAAGAAACGTACTTACCTTGCGCAACGTGCCCGTTTTCGTACTTTTGCGCCGTACCCGTCTTGCCACCAACGCGATAGCCATCAACAAACGCCTTGGTGCCGCTACCTTCCGTAACAACACCTTCAAGCATTTCGGCAAGATAAGACGAAGCCTGCTCGCTTATTGCTTTATTTTTCAGTACAGGGGAATATTTCGAAACTGTTTTACCGTCCGCAGACACTATGCTTTTAAGGAAATGAGGAACGTAATAATTACCACCGTTAACCGCCGCCGCCACAGCACACGCAAGCTGTAATCCTGTAACAGCAACGGTCTGCCCGAACCCTATACGCGCCAAATCGCAATCACGCACCGCCGTCTGTGGCACAAGCATTCCCAGGGCTTCACCCGTAAAGTCAAGCCCCGTGACACTACCGAATCCGAAGGCGTTTAGATATTCGTAAAACGTTTCACTGCCCAAAGACAGAGCAATATCGGTAAAGCACGGGTTGCAACTGTTGTTCAGCGCTGCCGCAAGCGTTTGGTTTGAGTGTTTGCCGTTAGCGTGATCAGACCAGCATTTGATTTTAGTCCCGTCCACAGTTCTTGTTCTGCTGCCGTTAAATATATACGAATTTGAAAACGCCTTGCTGTTGCCCTTCAAATATTCTTCAATGTTTGCAGCCGCCGTAACAACTTTAAAAGTTGAACCGGGTTCGTAAATATCACTGACAAGTCCATTACGGGAAAGCGCGTTTAAAGTTTCCTTATCGTCACGCGGGACATTATTCAAATCGTAAGAAGGATAATTTACAAGCGCCAAAATATCAAAGTTTTGCGGGTTCAGCACTATGCATGATACCGCTTTAGCACCGCTTGAAGAGTAAACGCTTTGCATTGCGTTTTCCGCCGCAAGCTGAATATCCATATCGATGGTAAGCCTAATCTCGTCCCCATTCTTTGCCGCTTTATAAACGACCACGGAATTTTCGGTTTCAATTCCGATAATATCGGTCGTATATGTAATTTCACCGTTAATACCGCTGAGAATATTGTCGTAATACTTTTCTATGCCAGAAAGCCCAGATCCGTCGTTGGAAGTGAAGCCCAGTACCTGACACAGCGCATCGTTATACGTGTACTGTCTGCTGTTATCGCGCGAATAATACACTCCCGCAAGGTCGTAAGAAACCAACTTTTCAATACTATCTTTGCCAACTTGTCGAGCAACGGTTATTTCAGATACCTTTCCACCCTGAATTTTATTAAGAATAACTTTCGGGTCCAAATCGAACAAACCGCTTAAAATTGTTGCAGTATACTCGGCATTTTGCACCGCATTAGGTCGAAGAAATACACTGTAAGTAGTTTTGTTGCCCGCAAGCACCGTACCGTTTCTGTCGGAGATTATCCCACGGGCCGCCACCACAGGAATTTCTCTGTTCCACTGGTCAGTCGCAAGCTCCTGCAAGTCCGAACCCCAAGCAATCTGCACGTATAACAGTCTGCCTAATATTATGCAAAAAATAAAGGTTATTGCCATACCCAATGACAATAACCTCTTTTGTAATACAGTTAGAGAAAATCCTTTTTTATTATATCGTTTTATGGTGATAGACCCCCATACATGCTTGAAATAACTTAGTTTACCATACCTAAAGATATAGCAAATTCCGTTGCGTTTTCTGCGGCGTCTTTAAGGGTATTTGAAACCTCGTCGCTTATTCCTGCATATGAACCTTTTACGACCTCCAAAGACGATTGAAGAGAACCTAAATCCGCATTAATGCCGGAAATGACAGCCGAGTTTACGATTATCAAAACAAGCATAGCAACTATTATGCTAACTACCGCAGCAATAATAATTTTTTCTTTCTTGGATAAACCCGCACGTTTTTCCACGTCGGTGTTCTCTGTTTTGCTCTCTTCAACAGTCCTTTTGACGCCGTAAGTTTTGTATTGAATAGTCGTTGAAGTGGGACGCAAATCCTCATTCTCTTCCTCGCTATCCTCTGCAACCATCACAGGGTGTATATCCGTAACCCTGCGGTTTACAGGGCTATCAGCACGGAAAATTTCCGCGTCTGCCCTTGCATTTTCCACAAGATAGGGTTCAGCAAATAATTCGTTACGGGGCTGAGCCGCAACTGCTTGCTGCGACCTACCCAAAACTTCATCCACGTTGTTGCTTGAACTTATAAGCCTTGCATAAATTTCACTTATTTGGGCGTTATGCTGCTCGTCTGCGGACAGTTGAGTATTAAAACCACTATTAACCTTTCTTTCTTCTTCAATTTTATCTAAGGTATTAACATCCCTTTCCAATACCGCGACTGCCATAACTTTCTCCCTATCGCATTTAAATTATTTTTTCTGCAATTCTAAGTTTAGCGCACTTAGAGCGCGAATTTAACGTCATTTCTTTTACGCTTGCAATAATTGGCTTTTTTGTGATAACTTCAACTTCCTGCACTTTTCCGCACACGCAAACGGGTAAATTTTTGTCGCAGATGCAGTCGGTTTCAAGGTATCTGAATGCTTGCTTTACTATCCTGTCTTCAAGGGAATGGAAAGTTAAAATAACTATTCTTCCGCCCTTCTTCAACCTTCTGGTAAGCCCTGTAACACACTCGTAAAGCCCTTTTAACTCTCCGTTCACGGCAATTCTTATTGCTTGAAAGCTCTTTCTTGCCGCAGGACCGTTCTGCTGAAACTTTTTGGGTATGCTACTTTCAATTATGTCTACAAGCTCGCCGCAAGTCGTTATGCGATTTCGGGTTCTCGCTTTAACGATATTCGCAGCTATCAAAGATGCAAATTTTTCTTCCCCGTACTCTTTCAATATTTTTGAAATTTCGTTTTGGGAATATTCGTTTAAAAGAATTTCCGCCGTAAGCTCTTGGCTTCGGTTCATCCTCATATCCAACGGCGCATTTGGCTTCATATATGAAAAGCCACGTTCCTCGGTGTCAAGCTGGAAGCTTGATACTCCGAAATCAAGAATTGCCCCGTCAAGGCTTTCGACGCCCGCATCATTCAAAACTTTTTCAAAGTCTTTATAGTCAGATTTATAAATTTTAAATCTGTCTTTAAAGACCGACAACCTTCTCTCTGCCGCCAATATAGCATCGTCGTCCAAGTCGGTTGCGATAAGTCTTCCCGTAGGGGCTGTCCTTTGAAGGATTTCAAACGAGTGTCCGGCACCCCCCACAGTCCCGTCAAAGTATACGCCGCCGTCTTTAAGGTTAAGACCTTGCATACACTCTTCAAGCATCACGGGGATATGAGAAAATTCTTTCATTTAAATACCAAGTATATTGAACATATCGTCGAAGCTCTCTTCTTCGCCCTCGAAGTACTTGTCGTAAACTTCTTTAGCCCAGATTTCTATATGCGTACCTGCGCCGCAAATGACGAGCTCTCTGTCGATTTTAGCATGTTCTTTAAGTAGCACCGGAAGAACCATTCTGCCTTGTCCATCGCCTTCGATATGAAACGCTGACTTTTCGAAAATCCTTACGGCTTTACGCTGTCTTTCATCGGTAAGTTTGTTGTTTTCCTCTATCTTGCGGCAAAGCTCTTGAAAAGCCTCCTCATAGTACACGTAAATGCAGCTGTTAGGTCCTTTTGCAAAGAAAAGTGCCTTTTCTTCCCCTTTTAGCTTGTTGGGAATTCTTATTCTGTTTTTCGTGTCCATTTGGTGTGAATATTCACCCGTCAAGTAAAACATGAGAAAACTGCCCTTTTGTAGGTTTGTATCAACACTATATCATCCTTTAATACCAATGTCAACCCTTTTTAGGAATTTTTTGGGATTTTTTGGGAAAAATTTCCCCAGAATCCATTTTGCTTGCAAAGAACCTCGTAGAACACGCGTTTGTTCTTCTCTTCGTCCCCTCCAATGAACGTAATTTTGGGACTTCGCGGCAGCACTTGCCCACCTTCGCTTACACTCAAAAGTTGTAAAATGCGCCTCACAGTACCGTCAACACCCGTAAATACAGGGCAACCGTATTTTTTTTGCACGGCTTCTTTAACAAATATATAGTGCGTGCATCCGAGAACAACCGTATCCGCCTTTAAATCAGGTAGCAAACTCATAAGTTCTTCTTCATTCAAGTTAAAAATATTTTGCTCTACAAATTGTGCAAATTTAGGACAAGCAACCACTTGTGTTGAATTGTTTCCGTAATTGTCAATTAGTCGTTTCAGACTTTCGCTTTGCGCCGTTGCCGGGGTAGCAAACACCACGCATTTGCCCCCTAGGTGCGCTGCTTCTTTTACGGCAGGCTGAATGCCAACTATTGGAAAATCATACTTGCGGCGTAAACGCTCGGCACATCGTGCCGTAACCGTATTGCACGCTATAACCGCAATGCTCGGATTAATTTTTGCAATTTCGACAAAGATTTTGTCAACGGCTTTATCAAGCTCTTCGCTAGACAAATTGCCATAAGGCACTTTATAGTTGTCCGCAAAATAGTAAAGCTCTGTTTTCGGCAGTTTAACCGCAGTTTCGTACAACAAATTCAACCCGCCTATTCCGCTATCGAAAAAACACACTTTTTGCGGCAAAAATTCAGATAAATCCATTACTATATATAAATATTTTGCAAACGCAAAATATATTAAAAAAATTGCAAAAAGCCGATAAAAAACAGTTTACAATACTTTTTTTTGATGATATAATTACAAAGAATTAATGTTAAAAGTATCCAAAGGAGATATGAAATGCCTAACATAAA